>NZ_APIO01000168.1:0-14948 GCF_000408945.1 Pseudomonas sp. G5(2012) | reverse complement strand
AGCTCCTACAGGGGATCGCATTTCCATAATAAGACTGAGATTGCCCTGAACCGAGGTCCCATTAACGAACCACCGCCGAGTGAATCGAACATGAGCGCCAACGTCGACCTCAACAACCGTCCCGACTACGACCAGGTCCTGCAGGACATTGCCGATTACGTCCTCAACTACAAAATCGAATCCGAAGAGGCGCTGGATACCGCGCGCAACTGCCTGATCGATACCTTGGGCTGCGGCTTGCTGGCCCTGCGTTTTCCCGAATGCACCAAGCACTTGGGGCCCTTGGTCGAAGGCACCTTCGTGCCGTTCGGCGCCCGCGTACCAGGCACCAGTTATCGACTCGATCCGGTCAAGGCCGCGTGGGACATCGGCTGCATCGTGCGCTGGCTCGACTACAACGACACCTGGCTCGCCGCTGAATGGGGCCATCCGTCGGATAACCTCGGCGGGATTCTCGCGGTGGCCGACCACCTGTCGCAAAAGCGCCTGGCCAATGGCGAGTCACCGCTGACCGTTCGTACGGTGCTCGAAGCAATGATCATGGCCCATGAGATTCAGGGCGTGATCGCCCTGGAAAACTCGTTCAACCGCGTGGGCCTCGATCACGTCATCCTGGTGAAAGTCGCTTCGACCGCGGTCACCGCCAAACTCATGGGCGCCAATCGCGGGCAATTGCTCTCAGCGTTGTCCCATGCGTTCGCCGATGGCCAGGCATTGCGCACCTACCGCCATGCACCGAATGCCGGCTCGCGCAAATCCTGGGCAGCGGGCGATGCAACCAGTCGTGGAGTGCGCCTGGCGGACATTGCCATGCGTGGCGAGATGGGCATCCCCGGTGTGTTGAGTGCCAACCAGTGGGGCTTTTACGACGTACTGTTCAGCCACACCAACAACGACCTGGCGCTCAAGCCTGACGACAAGCGCCAGTTCAGCTTCTCGCGGCCTTACGGCAGTTATGTGATGGAGAACGTGCTGTTCAAGATCAGTTTTCCCGCCGAGTTCCACGCGCAAACCGCCTGTGAAGCCGCGGTAATCCTGCACCCCCAAGTGCGTAATCGCCTGCATGACATCGACCGGATCGTCATCACCACCCAGCAATCGGCGATCCGCATTATTTCCAAGGTCGGTCCGCTGGCAAATGCCGCCGACCGCGATCACTGCATCCAGTACATGACCGCGGTGCCACTGGCCTTTGGCAACCTGGTGGCCGAGTATTACGAAGATGATTTCCACAAGGCGCATCCCATCATCGATGTACTGCGCGACAAGATGGTCATTGTCGAAAACCCGGACTACACCCGTGAATACCTGGAAGCCGACAAGCGGTCGATTGCCAATGCCGTGCAGGTGTTTTTCAAGGATGGGTCCAGCACCGGGAATGTGGTGGTGGAGTACCCGATAGGCCATCGTCGGCGCCGTGCCGAGGGCATTCCGTTGTTGGAGGACAAGTTCAAGGCGAACCTGCTGACACGCTTTACCGCGCAGCGTAGCGAGGAGATTTTCGAGCTGTGCAAGGATCAGCAAAAGCTTGAGGCAACACCGGTGAACCGGTTTGTAGACATGTTTCTTATCTAGGAGACCGCGTTATCGTTCCTTCGCGAGAAGGCTCGCTCCCACATGGGATTCGTGTCGTTCACAAATGCGGTGTTCAACGAGATCTACTGTGGGAGCGAGCCTGCTCGCGAAGACGTCCGAATAGGCGCTACAGGTTATTTGAACCGCCGCTCGACACCTTTCTCCACCAGGATTTTCGCGGAAATTTCTTCCACCGAAAAATGCGTGGAGTTGATATTGGGAATGTTCTCGCGGCGAAACAGGTTTTCCACCTCGCGCACTTCGAATTCGCACTGGGCGTAGCTCGAATAGCGGCTGTTGGGCTTGCGTTCGTTGCGGATGGCGGTGAGGCGGTCTGGGTCGATGGTCAGGCCGAACAGCTTGTGCTGGTGGGCACGTAGCGCGCTAGGCAGTTGCAGGCGTTCCATGTCGTCTTCGGTCAGCGGGTAGTTGGCCGCGCGGATACCGAATTGCATGGCCATGTACAGACACGTCGGCGTCTTACCACAACGCGACACGCCCACTAGTATCAGGTCGGCCTTGTCGTAATAGTGCGTGCGGGCACCGTCGTCGTTGTCGAGGGCGAAGTTCACCGCCTCGATGCGCTCCATGTAATTGGTGTTGGCACCGATGGAGTGGGATTTGCCCACGGTATAGGAAGAATGCTCAGTCAGTTCCTGTTCAAGCGGCGCCAGGAAAGTCGAGAAAATATCGATCATGAAACCATTGGAAGTTGCGAGGATCTCACGAATGTCCTGATTGACGATGGTGTCGAAGATAATCGGACGGAAGCCGTCGGTTTCGGCGGCTTTGTTGATTTGTTGTACCATGGCCCGTGCTTTTTCCACGCTGTCGATGTATGGCCGCGTGAATTTGCTGAAGGTAATGTTTTCGAACTGCGCCAGGAGGCTTTGACCCAGGGTTTCGGCGGTAATGCCGGTACCATCGGAGATAAAGAAAGCAGATCGTTTCATTTGCACCTTGGGCCTTAAGCTAATGAGCATTCTTGGATATGATAGGCGCGATTTGCCGGCCGCCAATGGCCCGCATTCTCACTTATTTTCCAGGTCCAGGCCATACAGCTGGCAAATGCTCCCCCGAGCAGCCGGCTTCTGAGCTTTTCCAACACAGTTAGTGGAGAGATCACCTTGGTAGAGTACGTAGTTTCCCTCGATAAGCTCGGCAAACACGATGTTGAGCATGTGGGGGGCAAGAACGCATCCCTGGGCGAGATGATCAGCAATCTTGCGGGTGCCGGTGTATCGGTACCCGGTGGCTTCGCCACGACCGCTCAGGCATATCGTGATTTCCTGGAACTGAGCGGCCTGAACCAGCAGATTCATGACGCCCTGGATGCCCTGGACGTCGACGACGTGAATGCCCTGGCCAAGACCGGCGCCCAGATCCGCCAATGGATCATGGAAGCCGAGTTCCCGGAAAAACTGAACACCGAAATCCGCACCGCGTTTGCCGCGCTGTCCGCAGGCAACCCTGACGTGGCCGTGGCCGTGCGCTCTTCCGCTACCGCCGAAGACTTGCCCGATGCGTCCTTCGCCGGTCAGCAGGAAACCTTCCTGAACATCCGCGGTGTCGAAAACGTCATTCGTGCCGCCAAGGAAGTGTTCGCCTCCCTTTTCAACGATCGCGCGATTTCCTATCGCGTGCACCAGGGCTTCGACCACAAGTTGGTAGCCCTGTCGGCCGGCGTACAGCGCATGGTCCGCTCCGAAACCGGCACCGCCGGCGTGATGTTCACCCTCGATACCGAATCGGGCTTCCGTGACGTGGTGTTCATCACCGGCGCCTACGGCCTGGGTGAAACCGTCGTACAAGGCGCGGTGAACCCGGATGAGTTCTACGTCCACAAAGGCACCCTGGCCGCCGGTCGCCCGGCGATCCTGCGCCGCAACCTGGGCAGCAAGGCCATCAAGATGATCTACGGCGACGAGGCCAAGGCCGGTCGTTCGGTCAAGACCGTTGATGTCGACAAGGCTGAACGTGCGCGTTTCTGCCTGACCGATGCCGAAGTCAGCGAGCTGGCCAAGCAGGCGATGATCATCGAGAAGCACTACCAGTGCCCGATGGACATCGAGTGGGCCAAGGACGGTGACGACGGCAAGCTGTACATCGTGCAGGCCCGTCCGGAAACCGTGAAGAGCCGTACCCAGGCCAACGTCATGGAACGTTACCTGTTGAAGGAAACCGGCACCGTGCTGGTCGAAGGCCGTGCCATTGGCCAGCGCATTGGCGCCGGCAAGGTCCGCATCATCAAGGACGTGTCCGAGATGGACAAGGTCCAGCCAGGCGACGTGCTGGTATCGGACATGACCGACCCGGACTGGGAACCGGTCATGAAGCGCGCCAGCGCCATCGTCACCAACCGTGGCGGTCGTACCTGCCACGCGGCGATCATTGCCCGTGAGCTGGGTATCCCGGCCGTGGTCGGTTGCGGCAACGCTACCCAGCTGTTGAAAGACGGCCAGGGCGTGACCGTTTCCTGCGCTGAAGGCGACACCGGTTTCATCTTCGAAGGCGAACTGGGCTTCGACATCAAGAAGAACTCCGTGGACGCCATGCCGGATCTGCCGTTCAAGATCATGATGAACGTCGGCAACCCGGACCGCGCCTTCGACTTCGCACAGCTGCCGAACGCCGGTGTGGGCCTGGCCCGCCTGGAGTTCATCATCAACCGCATGATCGGCGTGCACCCTAAAGCGCTGCTGAACTACGACGGCCTGCCGCAAGACATCAAGGAAAGCGTCGACAAGCGCATTGCTGGCTACGACGACCCGGTCGGCTTCTACGTCGAGAAACTGGTCGAAGGCATCAGCACCCTGGCAGCGGCGTTCTGGCCGAAAAAGGTCATCGTGCGTCTGTCGGACTTCAAGTCCAACGAATACGCCAACCTGATCGGCGGCAAGCTCTACGAGCCGGAAGAAGAGAACCCGATGCTGGGCTTCCGCGGCGCCTCGCGTTACATCAGCGAATCGTTCCGTGACTGCTTCGAACTCGAATGTCGCGCCCTCAAGCGCGTGCGCAACGAGATGGGCCTGACCAACGTCGAAATCATGGTGCCGTTCGTCCGTACCCTGGGCGAAGCGAGCCAAGTGGTGGATCTGCTGGCCGAAAACGGCCTGGCCCGTGGCGACAACGGCTTGCGCGTCATCATGATGTGCGAACTGCCGTCCAACGCGATCCTGGCGGAAGAGTTCCTCGAATTCTTCGACGGTTTCTCCATTGGTTCCAACGACCTGACCCAGCTCACCCTGGGCCTGGACCGTGACTCCGGGATCATCGCGCACCTGTTCGACGAGCGTAACCCGGCAGTCAAGAAGTTGCTGGCCAACGCCATTGCCGCCTGCAACAAGGCCGGCAAGTACATCGGTATTTGCGGTCAGGGCCCTTCGGATCACCCGGACCTGGCCAAGTGGCTGATGGAGCAGGGCATCGAAAGCGTTTCGCTGAACCCTGATTCCGTGCTGGAAACCTGGTTCTTCCTGGCGGAAGGTCAAGCGCAGGCTTGATGGTGTGTGAACGGCTCGCTCACGTGCCTTTGTAGGGGCGAGCATGCTCGCGATGGACGTCAACGATAACGCGTTTGTCATGGATGAACGTGGTGTCTTGACGTTTTTCGCGAGCATGCTCGCTCCTACAGGGGTGGGGCGGAGCCTTTGAGATTCAAGTAGGGCGGGCTCCTCTGGAAGCCGCCCTTTTTTGTGCAAGAGATTATGCAAAGCAGCAGCAACCTGTTTCCTGTCGCCCTGATCAGCGCCGAGCGCCGCGGTGATCTGAGCGAAGATGTCTACCGCTTGAAACCCGGTAACAGCCCGGACGGCACCGTAGAACTGGCGGTGACGCGCCTCGGCATGGCCGATGAACCGGCATCCCGTGGCGTGCCGGTGATCTTGTTGCACGGCAGTTTTTCCAATCGACGTTTTTGGTTCTCCCCCAAGGGGCTGGGCCTGGGTGCCTATCTGGCGCGCCTGGGGTTCGATGTCTGGATTGCGGAAATGCGCGGTCACGGCCTCTCCCGGCGCAACCAGAGCTATCGCAAGAACCGAGTTGCCGACTATGCACGATACGACCTGCCAGCCATCGGCGCCTTCGTACGCGAGCAAAGCGGCCAGGTTCCGCACTGGATCGGCCATTCACTGGGCGGCATCACCCTGGCGGCCGCACTGGGTGGCCAATACATTGGGGAACCCGTGGTGGCGTCCGCGGCGCTTTTTGGCACGCAAGTCAGTCGCACTTACTGGCCGCTGAAGATTCCACCGGTGGAATGGAGCGGTCGTTTCATCCTCAAGCGCTTTGCCCAGCTCTCCGGTTCACGGCTCAAGCGTGGCCCAGAGGACGAGCCGATTGGCCTGGCCTTGGAAAGCATGCGCTGGTACGGTCTGTTCGGGCGCTTTGGCGATGCCGACAAAGACTGGTGGGCGGGCCTGGCCGAGGTCAGGATGCCGGTGCTGGCGGTGAGCGCCGCGGGCGATCATCAGGACCCTGCCTGGGCTTGTCGCAAGCTGTTCGATCAGTTGGGTTGCGAGCACAAGCAATTCATTAACCTGGGGCGCGAGCAGGGTTTTGCCGATAATTTCGGTCATGTCGAAATGTTGGTCAGCAAAGCCGCCCAGGCTGAAGTCTGGCCGTTAGTCGCTCGCTGGCTGTCAGATCAGCAGACGCCGTTGCTCGGTGATCAAGCGGATTTGGCCGCGGCGATCTAAGCTGGACGCTCTATCAAGGGCATTTCGCTCTGGTCGGGTTGCAGTTAAGATATGACGCATTGAGCTGTTCTGGTCATTTTCTGTGACTAAATCAGTAGTGATGTTCGTGCTTTCTTCCTAATTACAGGAGTTTCTCGATGAACCATTACCTCACCCCTGACCTGTGCGACGCCTACCCGGATTTGGTGCAGGTGCTGGAACCGATGTTCAGCAATTTCGGTGGCCGGGATTCCTTCGGCGGCGAGATCGTGACCATCAAGTGCTTCGAAGACAACTCGCTGGTAAAGGAGCAAGCCGAGCTCAAGGGTAATGGCAAAGTGTTGGTGGTCGATGGTGGTGGCTCCCTGCGTCGCGCTTTGCTGGGCGATATGATCGCCGAGAAAGCCGCGAAGAACGGCTGGGAAGGGATGGT
Source organism: Pseudomonas sp. G5(2012) (assembly GCF_000408945.1). Taxonomy (NCBI): domain Bacteria; kingdom Pseudomonadati; phylum Pseudomonadota; class Gammaproteobacteria; order Pseudomonadales; family Pseudomonadaceae; genus Pseudomonas; species Pseudomonas sp. G5(2012). The sequence goes on along the minus strand of NZ_APIO01000168.1, from coordinate 8,264 downwards.
GATCTACGGTTGCATCCGTGACGTCGACGTCATCGCGCAAACCGACCTGGGGGTCCAGGCGTTGGCCAGCCACCCGATGAAAACCGACAAGCGTGGTATTGGCGACCTGAATGTTGCCGTGACCTTCGCCGGCGTGACCTTTCATCCCGGTCATTACCTCTATGCGGACAACAACGGTGTGATCATCTCGCCGAGCCCGCTTGCGATGCCTGAGTAAGTCCTGGCCGATTTTTTTGAAGAATGGAATGCGGATGTTCGAGGAAGAAAACGCGCAGTGGGGGCTGGTACATGCCCTGGTGCTGGATGGTAAAGGCGGTGCGCGTTCGATAGCCCGGACAGAACTCGACGAATTGCAGCTGCAGGCTCATGAAAGCCTGTGGCTGCATTGGGATCGCAGTCACCCGCAAACCCAGACCTGGCTGCGCAAGTCCAGCGGCCTGAGTGAGTTCAGCTGCGATCTCTTGCTGGAAGAAAATACCCGCCCGCGTCTCCTGCAGCTTTCGGACAGCGAACTGCTGCTATTTTTGCGTGGCGTAAACCTTAATCCGGGCGCCGAGCCTGAAGACATGGTGTCGGTACGCATCTTCGGTTCTGCCCAGCGAGTCATCTCCCTGCGTCTGCGTCCGCTGCGTGCCACTGAAGATTTGCTGGTGCAACTGGAAGCAGGCAAGGGGCCGAAAACCGCCTCCGAACTCATTCTCTACATGGCTCAGTACCTCACCAACAAGGTGCAGGATCTGGTCAGTTGCCTGTCGGAAGTGGTCGATGAGGAAGAAGAAAAGCTGGATTCCGACGAGCGGTATACTCCTGAGCACGGTGCTGTTTTGCAGATCCGGCGCCGGGCTGCTGCGTTGAAGCGATTCCTCGCTCCGCAGCGGGACATTTTTGGTCAACTGACGCGCATCAAATTGCCCTGGTTCGTCGAGGACGATGGCGATTACTGGAACGAATTGAACAACAGCCTGACCCGCTATCTGGAGGAGCTGGAATTAACCAGAGAGCGCGTGGGGCTGGTCCTGGAGACTGAAGACCGGCGATTGAGCGTGCGCATGAACCGCACCATGTATCGCTTTGGCATCATCACCGGGATTTTTTTGCCGATGAGTTTTCTGACCGGTCTTTTGGGAATCAACGTCGGGGGCATTCCATTTTCAGAAAGCCCCTATGGCTTCCTCGTCGCCTGCCTGCTGATGATCTCGGTGGCGCTCGGGCAGTGGTGGTTATTCCGACGTTTGCGCTGGGTTTGAACGTGCGCCATGTGACCCGGGCAAATTTGACCGCGTCTTTCACAGACATCACGAGAGGTGCGTATGCACGATCCGTTTGAACAGTCTTTGCGCGACATGCTCAAGGCATCACCGTCCACCCGGGACGACGATGCATGCCTGGGGCGTGTCCTGAAAACCGCCAATCGCCAGGTTGGCGCAGGTGATTTGTTCAGCCTGCTGGGCCGCTGGTTGCCCGCCCTGATGATCGCCCTCAATAATGGCTCGGCCCATGTCGCGCCGGTCTCCCGTCTTCGTAAACCTACCGCTCGCACTGCTGATAAGGCTGATTGAATATGGAACTTGATCTCTGGACACAGAGCCTCGTCACTGCAATGACTGCGTTATGGACCAAGGTTGCGAACTTCATCCCGAACCTGTTCGGCGCACTGGTCGTGCTCCTGCTCGGTTTTGTCGTGGCCAAGCTGTTGGACACCTTGCTGTCCAAATTGCTCGCCAAACTCGGCCTGGATCGCCTGATGGGCGGTACCGGCCTGACGAAATTGTTGTCCCGTGCCGGCCTTCAAGTACCTATCTCAACGCTGATCGGTAAAATCGTCTATTGGTTCGTTCTGCTGATTTTTTTGGTTTCTGCCGCAGAATCACTTGGACTTGAACGAGTTTCAGCTACGCTGGATATGCTTGCGCTATATTTGCCGAAGGTATTCGGTGCGGCGCTGGTGCTGTTGGTGGGTGTCTTGCTGGCGCAATTGGCCAATGGGCTGGTGCGCGGAGCGGCAGAAGGCGTAGGCCTGGACTACGCTTCGGGACTTGGGAGAATTGCCCAGGGCCTGGTGATCATCATCAGTATCTCGGTCGCGATCAGTCAGTTGGAGGTCAAGACTGACCTGCTTAACCACGTGATCGTGATCGTTTTGATTACCGTTGGTCTGGCGGTTGCGCTGGCCATGGGGTTGGGAAGCCGGGAAATTGCCGGTCAGATTCTTGCGGGAATCTATGTGCGTGAGTTGTACCAGGTTGGGCAACAAGTGCGTGTTGGAGAGGTCGAAGGGCAGATCGAAGAGATCGGCACGGTTAAAACTACATTGCTGACGGATGAGGGTGAGCTAGTCTCTCTTTCCAATCGGATCCTCCTCGAGCAGCATGTGAGTAGCCGCTAACCCGGCAAACCCTGCTAATGTATGCCGCCGCGAAATGCCGCCTGATGCTGGCTGCGGCGGACATTGACCTGACTGTCGGCACGACTTGTTTTGAATAAAGCCCAATCGTTATCCATGCGCTACGACCCCCGCGAGCTCTCTGATGAGGAGTTGGTCGCGCGCTCGCATACCGAGCTGTTTCACGTGACGCGCGCATATGAAGAACTGATGCGGCGTTACCAACGAACATTATTTAATGTCTGTGCAAGGTATCTCGGGAACGATCGCGACGCTGACGATGTCTGTCAGGAAGTCATGTTGAAGGTGCTGTACGGCCTGAAGAACTTCGAGGGCAAATCGAAGTTCAAGACATGGCTATATAGCATCACGTACAACGAGTGCATTACGCAGTATCGGAAAGAAAGGCGAAAGCGTCGCTTGATGGACGCCTTGAGTCTTGACCCCCTCGAGGAAGCGTCCGAAGAAAAGGCGCCGAAACCCGAGGAAAAGGGTGGACTTGATCGCTGGTTAGTGTATGTGAACCCGATTGACCGAGAAATTCTGGTGCTACGATTTGTCGCAGAGCTGGAGTTTCAGGAGATCGCAGACATCATGCACATGGGCTTGAGCGCTACAAAAATGCGGTACAAACGCGCTCTAGATAAATTGCGTGAGAAATTTGCGGGCATTGCTGAAACTTAGTTCGGCGCAAATATCTCTTACGTGTAGGCAAGTTCTGATAGACTTGCCGCCGAGTTGTCCCCCGGTTTGCGGGACTGCTTCACAATCACCAGATGGGGATTTAACGGATGAAACTGAAAAACACCTTGGGCTTGGCCATTGGTTCTCTTATTGCCGCCACTTCGATCGGCGCTCTGGCACAGGGCCAAGGCGCAGTTGAAATCGAAGGCTTCGCCAAGAAAGAGTACTTTGACAGCACCCGTAACTTCAAAAACGACGGTAACCTGTTCGGTGGCTCTGTTGGTTACTTCCTGACCGACGACGTTGAGCTGCGTCTGGCTTACGACGAAGTTCACAACGTACGTTCCGACTCTGGCCAGAACATCAAGGGCGCGAACACCGCTCTGGACGCTCTGTACCACTTCAACAACCCAGGCGACATGCTGCGTCCTTACGTCTCGGCCGGTTTCTCCGACCAGAGCATCGACCAGAACGGTTCGAACGGTCGTGACCGTTCCACCTTCGCCAACGTTGGCGGCGGCGCCAAGCTGTACTTCACCGACAACTTCTACGCCCGTGCTGGCGTTGAAGCTCAATACAACATCGACCAGGGCAACACCGAGTGGGCTCCTAGCGTCGGTATCGGTGTGAACTTCGGTGGCGGCTCCAAGCCGGCTCCTGCTCCAGTTCCAGCACCAGAAGTCTGCTCCGACAGCGACAACGATGGCGTTTGCGACAACGTAGACAAGTGCCCGGACACCCCAGCCAACGTAACTGTTGACGCTGATGGCTGCCCAGCAGTTGCTGAAGTTGTTCGTGTAGAGCTGGACGTGAAATTCGACTTCGACAAGTCGGTAGTCAAGCCTAACAGCTACGGCGACATCAAGAACCTGGCTGACTTCATGAAGCAGTACCCATCCACCAGCACCACTGTTGAAGGTCACACTGACTCCGTCGGTCCTGACGCTTACAACCAGAAACTGTCCGAGCGTCGTGCAAACGCCGTTAAGCAAGTTCTGACCAACCAGTACGGTGTTGAATCGTCCCGCGTTCAGTCTGTTGGCTACGGCGAATCCCGCCCAGTTGCTGACAACGCTACTGAAGCTGGCCGTGCTGTAAACCGTCGCGTAGAAGCGCAGGTTGAAGCTCAAGCTAAGTAATTAGCCCACAGCTACGAGAAAAGCCCGGCTCATGCCGGGCTTTTCTTTGTCTGCGATTTGAGATTTGTGTGGTGACTTGAAAAGATCGCAGCCTGCGGCAGCTCCTACATTGGTACTGCGCAAATCCCTGTAGGAGCTGCCGCAGGCTGCGATCTTTTGATCTTCTCGCCAACCGCCACTGCACCGATGACCAATATCGCCGGGCTTTTCAGCTCAAAGACGTAGGCATCTTCCTCCATAGCCGTCAGATCGCTCCGACATTCTCGCTGTTGCGGTAATGAAGCGTTTTCGATCATCGCCACCGGCGTATCCTCCGCCATCCCCCCGGCCAACAACTGCTCGCGGATTTCGCTGAGCTTGGCCACCCCCATGTAGATCACCAGGGTCGTACCGCCTTGGGCCAATGCCTGCCAATTCAGGCTGCTGTCGTCCTGGGTATGGGCGGTGACCAGTGTCACGCCGCGCGCCACACCGCGCAGGGTCAGCGGTATATCGCATTGCGTGGCACCCGCGAGCCCGGCAGTGATGCCATTCACCAGTTCGACCTCAACCCCGCGCTCGCGCAACCACTGGGCCTCTTCGCCTCCGCGCCCGAAAATGCACGGGTCACCCCCTTTAAGCCGCACCACGCATTTGCCCTGCCGGGCATAACGCAGCATCAGGCGATGGATGAACGCTTGTGGCGTGGAGCGGCAACCGCCGCGTTTGCCCACCGCCACGATCCGCGCTGCAGGGCAATGTTCGAGTATCGCGCCGTTGACCAGGTCATCGATCAGCACCACGTCCGCTTCTTTCAATGCGCGCACCGCCTTGAGGGTCAGCAATTCAGGATCACCGGGACCCGCACCCACCAGCCAGACTTTTGCGTTCATAGTGTTGTTCCTCACGAAATGACGATGATCGGTTTTAAGGGCAATGCAGGCTCAGCCATGGAACACCAGGAACAGCAACGCCAGGTTCGCCAGCAGCGACATCAGGGCCAATGTCCGCCACACCTTCAGCGGTTCGCGCTCCAGCAAAGGCCTGGGACGTACGCTTAAACTGCGTCGCTCCCCCTGTTCCAGCAGGCGCAACCATTCCTCGGCGGTTTCAAAGCGCTCAGCCGGGTCTGCGGCAACCGCACGTTCCAGACTTTGCGCCAGCCATTCGGGCAGGTCAGGGCGGTAGCGGCTGGCACTGACCGGAACGCCGAACCGGGGGCGCTGGAAGGCTTCGATTTCGCCGTAGGGAAAATGCCCGGTGAGCAGAAAGTACAAGGTCACCCCCACCGCATACAGGTCCTGCTGCGGCGTCGGTGACTCCCCACGGAAGGCTTCCGGGGCGATATAGCTTGGAGTTCCAGGCAGTGTACTGGGCTGATCTTCAGACAGGCCGGGGCAGTAGGCGAGGCCGAAGTCCAGCAGGCGCAACTCGCCGTCGTCCCCTGACAGCAGGTTCTGCGGCTTGATATCGCGATGCAGGATCTGCCGTCGATGGAGCATGCCGACCGCTCGCAGCAGGCGTTCAGCCACGTCCTGCCATTGGGCCAGGGGCATGGGTCCGATCTGTTCATGCACTTGAGCAAGGGTCGAGCCCGAATATTCGCGCATCACGTAGTACAGATGCTGACGCTGGCTGGCCGCATGCACTTCAGGAAAGTGCCGCCCGGCTACGCGCTTGAGGAACCATTCTTCGGACAGCAACGCTTGCCCGGCCTGATGATCGTCATGCAGGCGAGGGGGCAGGGTTTTCAGCAACCAGGGCTGCTGCTGGCTGTCGCGTACCCGATAGAGCAACGACTGCTGGCTCTGGCTGAGAATCCCTTCAATCTGCCAGCCCTCGAAAACCTGGCCCGGTTTCAGCGCCGGGGGCAGTGGCCATTGCTGCAGATGGATCAATGCATCGCCGATATTGGATTCACCCAGGGCATCGACCCGCACCAGCAGTGCGCTGGCGTTATCCTGGCTGCCCGCCAGGTGTGCGGCGTTGACCAGGGTTTGCGCGGCGCTGTCCAGGTCCGGCTGGTCACGCAGGATCGCCGCGATGGCGGTGTCGCCCAGGACCGCCCAGACCCCGTCGCTGAGCAGCACAAAGCTTTCGTCGATACGCAGTTCGCCATCGAGAAAGTCCAGTACCAGGTGTTGATCCAGGCCCAGTGCACGCTTGAGTACATGCTGCATGCCCGGTTGGTCCCAGACGTGATCTTCGCTGACCCGCTGCAACTGCTCGGCGTGCCAGCGATACACCCGGCAATCGCCGACATGGGCCAAGGTAAAACGCCGACCGCGCAGGACCAGGGCGCTGACGGTGGTCAGCAGCGGCTGGCCTGCGCCGTTGGCTTGCAGCCAGCGGTTTTGCGCCAGCAGCAAGCGATCCAGCGCCTGGGCAACCCCCCAGGTTTCCGGCGTGGCGTAGTAGTCCAGCGCCAGGGCCTGCAATGTCGAGCGAGCCGCCAGGCCACCGTCGGCGCACTGGCTGACGCCATCGGCGATGGCGAACAGGTAGCCCTTGCTGGCTGCCAGCGCCGGGGCCGGCGTGACGAGGCGCAAGGCGTCCTGATTCTCATCGCGCGGGCCGATGGCGCTGGCTTGCGCAAAACTTAATTGCAGGCTCATGGTGGCGTCAAACCCGTGCAGCCGTCACAGCGGCCGAACCCCAGGTGGTCCTCCAGCGGCGTTTTACGCCGTGCAGGCCGAACCAGGCGAGCACCCCCAGGCTGGCGAACAACCACAATGCCATCTGGTAGCTGCCGGTGCTTTGCTTGATCGCACCCATGCCTGCCGCCAGGGCAAATCCACCGATGCCGCCGGCCATGCCGATCAGGCCGGTCATGACGCCGATCTCGCGACGGAAACGCTGGGGCACCAACTGGAACACCGCACCGTTGCCTGCACCCAAACCGAGCATGGTGCACACGAACAGGGCCAGCGCGGCATAGGAGCTGGGCAAGTTGAAACCGACGGCAGCGATACAGATGGCCGCCACGGTGTACATCGCGAGCAGGGTGCGAATGCCGCCGAAACGATCGGCCAAGGCGCCTCCCAGTGGCCGCATCAGGCTACCGCCGAACACACAGGCTGCCGTGTAGTAACCAGCGGTCACGGGGCTCAGGCCATACTGGTCGTTGAAATAACCGGGCAGGGCGCTGGCCAGGCCGATAAAGCCACCGAAGGTCACGCTGTAGAAAAACATGAACCACCAGCTGTCGCGGTCACCCAGGGCCTTGAAGTAGTCAGTCATCGACTTGGCTTTCGGCCGCTCAGGCGCGTTCTTGGCCAGCCAGGCGAAGACGATCAGTGTCAGGATCAACGGGATCAGTGCGAAACCGAACACATTGCTCCAGCCAAAGGCAGCCGCCAGAACCGGTGCAATCAGCGCCGCGAGCACAGTGCCGGAGTTTCCGGCCCCGGCGATGCCCATGGCCTTGCCCTGGTGCTGTGGCGGATACCATTGCGATGCCAAGGGCAGGGCGACAGCGAAGGAGGCGCCGGCCATGCCGAGGAACAACCCCAGCAGCAAGGCTTGCTCGTAGGTATGGATGCCGAGTTTCCAGGCGCCGAACAATGCGCAAATGACGATCACCTGGCCGATCAGGCCGGCAGTCTTGGGTGACAGGCGATCAGCCAGCATCCCCATTACGAAGCGCAGTACCGCCCCGGCCAGAATCGGCGTGGCCACCACCAGTCCGCGTTGTTGTGTGGTCAGGTGCAGGTCGCCAGCGATCTGAACGGCCAGCGGGCCGAGCAGGTACCACACCATGAAACTCAGGTCGAAATAGAGGAAGGCTGCGAACAGTGTCGGGGTATGGCCGGATTTCCAGAAGCTTGAATTCATCGCGCACCTCAGATGATAGGAGTCTCGAACGGGAGCCAAAACAAAAAAAACGCCGCCACCTGATTCGCCATGGGGCAAATGAGGTGAGCGACGTCTTTGTCGTAGGTGGGGCAACCGCCGTTGGTTACCTGTAGGGATTACTTAGCCAGATCTGTGCCAACAGTTGGGACCGAGTTGCGGCCATTCGCGAGCAGGCTCGCTCCCACAGGGGGAATGCATTTCAAATGTGGGAGATTCTATGGTTG
>NZ_APIO01000167.1:0-26670 GCF_000408945.1 Pseudomonas sp. G5(2012) | reverse complement strand
AGGGACGCTCTGCGTTCCACTGACGACGCATGACGTGAGCCGTGCGCAATGGTGACGCGGAGCGTCACAGGATGCATTCCCACGCAGAGCGTGGGAACGATCGGCGTATTCACTTCAAGTCAGGTCGGCTGTCAGGCCGCCTCGCTTTGCTTTTGATCGCGAGCGCCCCGTTAAACCACGATGGCCCATCGCGACGACCCCTGTAGGAGCGAGCATGTCGAATCGTCGCACCGTCGCGATGGAGGTCAACGATGACGCGGGAAGCCTGACACCCCGGGGGGCTCTCAGGTTTTTCGCGAGCGAGCTCGCTCCTGCAGAAAGGGCGAAACCATAAGCAGCCGTTACCGCAGCAATGGATATGTACGCCAAAAGAATCCAGCAAAAATAGCCTGGGTGGTTTCTCCCATCGAGTACCGTCAGGCTACAAAGGCCGATACCTGGACGAGGTTGTTGTCCTGGGCTGCCGCAACAAGGTGCAAAGGCACATGCGGTTGCTCGACGGGGGAGGAGATTTCAATGCTTCCCACAATATGCACTTGTCGCTCGCTCAGTCCGGTCGACTCTAGTTCCTTTGCCTTAGCCATTCTCGCGTGGTTCGCTGCGATTTCGTTGAGAGTTGACACGTTACATCTCCGGTGACTGACCAAGCGTTTTGCTGGAGTCCTTTAGCGTTGATTGGATGGCCATCGCGTCAGTTTTATGTCGTTCGCGATGGCTAACGCGGGCCGGTGCAATCCCCACGCCAGAGAAGGCCGGGATTACCCCTGGCGATTTCATTTGCGACGAAAGGTTATCGGCCTCGGGTTAAAACACGATGCCGAGCTTTACGCCGTACTCGTCCCGGGTCTGCTTATCGAAGTCGGTTAGCTGAAATTGACCGTCCAGGTCGTATTTGAAGCGGTTGTAGTAAAGGCTGGCAATCACCGGAATCGATCCCTCCTGGTTGAACAGCCAGCTCAGTTCGACAAATGGATTGGTGGTGTCCTTGAGGTCCTGTTCCTCGCTGTCCACGTTGTGGATTTCCAGCTGCGCATCTCCGTTGATGACCTTGCGAACGCCAGCTTCCAGGCGCAAGGTTGAGGTGCTGAAGGCGTGGTTGTAGCCGGCTGCGACTTTAGCGAAGGGAGTGCGATTGGTGAGATTGATGTCGTATTTGTGGAAATCCGGGTCATAACGGTTCCACTTATAGCCTGCTCCGATCAAAACGTCGAAAAAATTGTCGGCATCCAGGGCCATCCTCCAGCCCAGGTCCAGGTCGGCCTGGCCATCGGTGACGCGTTGATGCTTTTCTTCGGAGTACTGCCCGGTGATTTCTGCCTGATACACAAGGCCGCCCCGGCCCGTCATCTTGTTGCCGAAGTTGAGGAACAGTCCTGCTTCGGGAATATGCTCGGAACTGCTGGTCCTGCGGCCTGTAAACTCCAGCTCGCTGTAGCTTCCCAGCAGGCCGACGGAAAAAACAGGGTTTTCAGAAGGTGTTGCGCCAGCGAATGAGGGGGCGACGCCCGCCAGGAGGGAGGTGACAACAGCAGCAAGACTGGTTCTATTCATGAGAACTCCATCAGCGTACTAGGGTCCGAGACGGACCTGTCACTAACAACAATAGTCGGTTTTGGTACAACGTATGACCGGTCGTCGGTGAGTTCTCGAAAAAGATGGCAATTGGCCTTGGTGTCATCTTTTTGTCGTCCATGAGTGCGACTTTGCGGGGTTGCCGTGCGGATCCTTGTCCGACGAACTGCACTTCTGCTCTTTCGATATGTGGCCAGTGCGGGCACAATGCGCATCCTTTTTTTGGCTGGCCTTGCCGGAGGCCTCGAAATGATCAAAACGCCGTACTACCTCATCGATAAGCAAAAGCTGCTGGGCAACATGGAAAAGATTGCCTACGTGCGCGAGCAGTCCGGGGCCAAGGCCCTGCTGGCACTCAAGTGCTTCGCCACCTGGTCGGTGTTTGACCTGATGCAGCAATACATGGATGGCACCACGTCGTCGTCGCTCTACGAACTCAAGCTCGGTCGGCAGAAATTCGCTGGCGAGACTCACGCCTACAGCGTCGCCTGGGCCGATGACGAAATCGAGGAGATGCTCGACAACTGCGACAAGATCATCTTCAACTCCATCGGCCAGTTGCAGCGCTACACGCAAGCGTCTGAAGGCAAGGTCCGTGGCCTGCGGGTCAATCCGCAGGTGAGCAGCTCCGATTACCTGTTGGCCGACCCGGCACGGCCGTTCAGCCGCCTGGGCGAGTGGGACCCGGTGAAGATCGAGCAGGTCATCGAGCAGATTTCCGGCTTCATGTTCCACAACAACTGTGAGAACGGTGACTTCGGCCTGTTCGACGACATGCTGTGCACCATCGAAGAGCGTTTCGGTCATTTGCTGCACAAGGTCGAGTGGGTCAGCCTCGGTGGCGGTATTCACTTCACCGGCGAAGGCTACGCGCTGGATGAGTTCTGCGCACGCCTCAAGGCGTTTTCGCAACAGTACGGCGTGCAGGTCTACCTGGAACCGGGCGAAGCGGCGATCACCCAGAGTGCGTCGCTGGAAGTCACCGTGCTGGACACTCTCTACAACGGCAAGCACCTGGCGGTCGTGGACAGCTCTATCGAAGCCCACATGCTCGACCTGCTGATCTACCGCCTGAACGCCAAGCTGGCCCCGAGCGCGGGTGAGCACACCTACATGGTGTGCGGCAAATCCTGCCTGGCCGGCGATATTTTCGGTGAGTACCAGTTCGATCGTCCGCTGGCCATCGGCGACCGCCTGTCGTTCGTCGACGCCGCGGGCTACACCATGGTCAAGAAGAACTGGTTCAACGGCCTGAAGATGCCGTCCATCGTAGTGAAACAACTCGACGGTACTGTCGAGGTGGTTCGTGAGTTCGGTTACAACGACTATATGTCCAGCCTCTCGTAAGCTGGCTGAGAAGGAGAGAGAGAAAAATTGAAGAAGAACGTACTTATCATTGGTGCAGGAGGTGTCGCCAAGGTGGTGGCCCACAAGTGCGCGCAGCACAACGACGAGCTCGGTCGTATTGCTATCGCGTCGCGCAACATCTCCAAATGCCAGGCCATCATCGACAGCGTCAAGGCCAAGGGCAGCCTCAAACAGCCCGCTGAAATCAAGGCATTCACCCTCAATGCCCTGGACGTCGAGGCGACCAAGACGCTGATTCGTGAAACCGAATCGCAGATCGTCATCAACGTCGGCTCCGCTTTCCTCAACATGTCGGTGCTGCGTGCCTGCATCGATACCGGCGCGGCCTACCTGGACACCGCCATCCACGAAGAGCCGGGCAAGATCTGCGAGACGCCACCCTGGTATGGCAACTACGAGTGGAAGCACCTCGAGGAATGCCAGCAGAAGAACGTCACCGCCATCCTCGGCGTGGGCTTCGACCCGGGTGTGGTCAATGCCTATGCGGCACTGGCCCAACAACAGTATTTCGACAGCATTGATTCGATCGATATTCTCGACGTCAATGCCGGTTCCCATGGCAAATATTTCGCCACCAATTTCGATCCGGAAATCAATTTCCGCGAGTTCACCGGGCAGGTGTGGAGCTGGCAGGACAGCCAGTGGACCAGCAACACCATGTTCGAAGTCAAGCGCACCGACGACCTGCCGGTAGTCGGTTCGCAGAACCTGTACCTGACCGGTCACGATGAAGTGCACTCGCTGTCGAAGAACCTTGGCGTGCCTAACGTACGTTTCTGGATGAGCTTCGGCGAGCACTACATCAATGTGTTCACCGTGCTCAAGAACCTCGGCCTGCTTTCCGAGCAACCGGTCAAGACCGCCGAAGGCCTGGAAGTCGTGCCGCTCAAGGTGGTCAAGGCCGTGCTGCCTGATCCGAGCTCGCTGGCGCCTGGCTACACCGGCAAGACTTGCATCGGTGACCTGGTCAAGGGCACCAAGGACGGCCAGCCGCGCGAAGTGTTCATCTACAACGTTGCGGACCACGAGCAAGCTTTTGCCGAAACCGACAGCCAGGGCATTTCCTATACCGCCGGTGTACCACCGGTGGCTGCAGCCCTGCTGGTAGCCCGTGGTGAGTGGGACGTGCAGCGCATGGTCAACGTCGAGGAGCTGCCAGCCGAGGCGTTCCTCAAGGCTTTGGACGTGATGGGCCTGCCGACCCGTATCAAGGACGAGCACGGCGACCGTGCGTGGGACTGCAACGCCTGAGGATAGGGACTTTGTGGGAGCGAGCCTGCTCGCGATGGACTGACGAGCGCTGCGTTTATTCAGTAAACCAGCGTCATCGTTAACGACCATCGCGAGCAGGCTCGCTCCCACATTGGATCAACTGCGCAGATTCGATCAGTGGCGATCCAGCCACACCGTCTGTGCATTGCAGAATTCGCGCACGCCAAAGTGCGAAAGCTCACGGCCGAACCCGCTTTTCTTCACCCCGCCAAAGGTCACGCGCGGGTCACTGGCGCAGTAGCCATTGATGAAGACCCCACCGGTTTCCAGTTCGCTGGCCATCTGCTGGGCCTGCTCGACATTGCCGGTATAGACGGTTGCCGCCAGACCGAACTCACTGTCGTTTGCCAGTTCCAGCGCATGCGCTGCGTCACGAGCGGTGATGATCGAAGCGACCGGTCCAAACAGCTCCTGTTTGAATGAAGTCATCTGGTCAGTGACCCCCGCCAGCACCGTAGGCTCATAGAAGTTGCCCGGGCCTTGGGCTTTCTTGCCGCCCAGCAACAAGGTCGCGCCTTCCTCCAGGGTGTCGCGCACCTGTTGATCAAGTTCATCGCGCAGATCGAAGCGGGCCATCGGGCCGATGTACGTCTCGGCGGACAGTGGATCACCGACCACCAGTTTGCGCGTGGCGTCGACAAAGCGCCGGGTGAATTCCTCGACTATGCCTTGCTCGACAATCAGCCGCTTGGCCGCCGCACAGACTTGCCCGGTGTTCTGGTAGCGACCGATCACGGCCGCCTGGACGGCGTCGTCGAGGTTGGCATCATTGAGCACGATGAATGGATCGGAACCGCCCAGTTCCAGCACGCACTTCTTCAGTGCCGCACCCGCCTGGGCGCCGATGGCCATGCCGGCTCGCACACTGCCGGTCAGGGTGACGGCGGCGATGCGTGGGTCGGCGATCGCCTTGGAAACGCCGTCCGGCGTGACGTTGATGACCTCGAAGACACCCTCGGCAAAACCCGCTTGCTTGAAGGCGTCCAGCAGCAGGTAGGCACTGCCCATCACATTGGGCGCGTGCTTGAGCACGTAGGTATTGCCGGCCAGCAGGGTCGGGACCGCACCGCGCAGCACTTGCCAGATCGGGAAGTTCCACGGCATGACCGCGAGGATCGGGCCCAGCGGGCGATATTCGATGCGCGCCTTGTTGCCTTCGACCAGGGTGGGTTCAGCGCTGAGCATGGCCGGGCCGTGTTCGGCATACCAGTCGCAGAGCTGCGCACATTTTTCGATTTCACCGCGGGCCTGGGCGATCGGCTTGCCCATTTCCAGGGTAATCATGGTGGCCATGGCCTGGGCGTTGTCGCGCAATGCCTGGCCAAGGGCAATCAATCGTTGCACGCGTTGTGCAACCGGTTCGCGGCGCCAGGCGCGGAACCCGTTGGCGGAACGCGACAGGGCCGCGTCCATTGCCGCTGCGGATTCGAAAGGATAGTGGCCGATCTGTTCACCGGTCGCCGGGTTGATCGAAATGGCGTGGGTAAGGCTGGATATGTTGGTCATGGCACCGTCCTGCGGGGTAAGAATGGGCTCAGGTTACGGTGCTGTATGTTTTCTTGAAACTGAATAATAATGAGCGTCTTGTTCACGTTTGGAGAATGAATTGGACCTGGTTCAGCTCGAGATTTTCAAGGCTGTCGCCGAGCACGGCAGCATCAGCGTCGCCGCGCAGCACATTCATCGGGTGCCTTCGAACCTGACCACGCGGATCAAGCAACTGGAGCAGGATCTGGGTGTCGACCTGTTTATCCGCGAAAAAAGCCGCCTGCGCCTGTCGCCAGCCGGCTGGAGCTTCCTCGACTACGCCCGACGGATTCTCGACTTGGTCCAGGAGGCCCGCGCCACGGTGGCCGGCGAAGAACCCCAGGGTACATTTCCCCTGGGATCCCTGGAGAGCACCGCAGCAGTGCGGATTCCCGAACTGTTGGCGGCTTATAACCAGCAGTACGCCAAGGTCGAGCTGGACCTGTCCACCGGACCTTCCGGGACCATGATCGACGGGGTGCTGGCGGGCCGCCTGACCGCCGCGTTTGTCGATGGCCCGGTGCTGCACCCGGCGCTGGAAGGCGTACCGGCATTCGAAGAAGAAATGGTGCTGATTGCACCGCTCAACCACAGCCCGATCCATCGCGCTCAGAACGTGAACGGCGAAAATATCTACGCCTTCCGCTCCAACTGCTCCTACCGCCATCACTTCGAAAGCTGGTTCGCCAACGACGCTGCAGTGCCGGGCAAGATCTTCGAAATGGAGTCCTACCACGGCATGCTCGCCTGCGTCAGCGCCGGTGCCGGCCTGGCCCTGATGCCGCGCAGCATGCTGCAGAGCATGCCCGGCTGCAGCACGGTCAGCGTCTGGCCATTGTCGGAATCGTTCCGTTATTTGCGCACCTGGCTGGTTTGGCGCAGGGGCACGGTGTCGCAGAGCCTGACCATGTTCGTGCGCTTGCTGGAGGAGCGGTGTGAAGCGATGAGTTAGCGGTAAGCGGGGCTGGAATGCGGAGGGCGTGTTCAAAGAAAATTGGTTGGCGCCAGCGGGCGCCATTGCACTGGCCCGAAACGCCTCCACGCCTGCGCGCTCCTGACAAATGCTGGTAGCGGGGTTTGCTCCAGACCCCATAGGGTGACTCGTTCTGGCGGATGATAATGCAGTTGTGATTTGGCGCCCTCGTTAACCATCAACCCCCTGCGAGGGAATTTGCAGAAAACCACGAGGGCCTGAGGGGGGCAGGGCGCTGAAGGTCGAGGTTCAGCGCCCTGGCAGTTTTTTGTCATCTTCAGACTTCGTTAAGAAATCCCTTTGATACTTCTCCCAATTGATCCGGGGGAGGTGTTTTTTTCATGTCCGAATTCAACTGGAATGTGCAGTTGCCGCTGTATTTCGGCCAAGCCGAAACACCGCCAATGAGTCTCCTCAGGGCTTTGCCCGGCGACGAGCAGCGGACCGTCTTCGAAGGCTTCATCCAGCAACGTTTTCGCAAAGCCCACGGCGCCGACATCCGTCATTTCATGCCAGAGCTGTTTGGCATGAACGACGCGTACGGTGCCTTGTGCGCAGTGGCTGGCGTGCGACTGGCAGACACACAACCGCTGTTTCTGGAGGGCTATCTGGACGGGCCGATCGATCCGCTGATCAGTGCCACGGCGGACCGGACCGTGGAGCGATCCGCCATCGTCGAAGTCGGCAATCTGGCGGCCGCCGACACGGGCAGCGCGCGCATGAGCATCATTGCGATGACCTATGTGCTGGCCATGGGCGGCCTGGAGTGGGTGGCGTTCACCGGCAATATTGGCCTGGTGAACAGCTTCCATCGCCTGGGTTTGAAGCCGGTGACACTGTGTGCCGCCGATCCTGCGCGCTTGGGCGAGGACCGCCATGCCTGGGGCAGTTACTACGAAAGCAAGCCCTGGGTCCACGTTGGCAATATCCGCAGTGGGTTTATTCATTTACGCAATATAGGTCTGTTCAGTCGACTGGGTTTGCCTTCGTCCATCGAGGGGTGTTGCCATGTCGCCTGAAGTGGAGCGTTTCAAACGGACACTGCGCGATCATGCCGCTCGCAAGGGCGATGACATTGCCTTGTGGGGCGATCAGTTGAAACTGGACTACGCCACCCTGTACGCCGAAGTGATCGAGCGACAGCAGCGACTGCGCGATGAACACATCAAGGTGCTTGCCCTGGCGTTGGACAATGGTGTCGAGGCGATGCTCTGGGACCTGGCTGCGTTGTTCGAAGGCTTGACGTGTGTCGCGTTACCGCCTTTCTTCAGCCCGACGCAGCGCAGTCATTGCCTGGAACAGAGCCAGGCCGAAAGCGTGATCGCTGAACCGCAACAGACAGCCGAACTGCAAGCGGGCGGCTATGAAAAATCCGGCGAGTTCTGGCGCCGTACCTTCAGTGGCTCGAACCGGATGCCCGAAGGCACCGCCAAACTGACGTTTACCTCCGGCACCACGGGGACACCCAAAGGCGTGTGCTTGAGTGCCGACAGCATCCTGCGAGTCGCCCGCGAACTGGATCAGGCCAGTCGAAGCTGCCATCCGCAGCATCATCTGGCGCTGCTGCCGCTCGCCATTTTGCTGGAGAACATCGGTTGTTATGCCGCGTTGTATGCCGGCGCGACCTTGAGCCTGCCCAGCCAGAAAACCCTCGGGATCCAGGGGGCCAGTGGCGTGGATGTGCCGCAACTGCTGGCGTGCCTGGCGAAACGATCGCCCCAGAGCCTGATCCTGGTGCCGCAGTTGCTGCTGATGCTGGTCAGCGCGGCCGAGCAGAAAGCCTTCGACCCACAGCACCTGCGTTTTGCCGCCGTGGGTGGCGCACGGGTTTGCGAAGATCTGTTGCATCGAGCCCAACGTGCAGGCGTGCCGGCTTACGAGGGTTACGGATTGTCGGAATGTGCGTCGGTGGTGTGCCTCAATACACCGCAAGCCTGCCGTCCTGGCAGTGTCGGCCGCCCCTTGCCCCATGTGCAGGTTCGCCTGGCCGACGACGGCGAAGTGCTGATCAAGGGCTCGACCCTGCTGGGTTACCTGGGGGAGGCACCGCACGCTGATGAGTGGTGGCCCAGCGGTGACCTCGGTGAGTTCGACGAGGAGGGATTCCTCTACCTCAAGGGCCGCAAGAAACATCAGTTCGTCACCAGTTTCGGGCGCAACGTCAACCCCGAATGGGTCGAAGCCGAACTGACCCAGCGCCGTCATATCGCCCAGGCCTTCGTCCATGGCGAAGCCCTGCCGGGCAACCATGCATTGCTCTGGCCGCACCGTGCGGACTGCTCGGACGAGCAATTGGCCGCCGCCGTGGCCGAGGCAAACGAGGCCTTGCCCGATTACGCCCGGGTCCAGCACTGGACCCGTCTGGAACAACCCTTCACCTTTACAAATGGCCTGCTGACAGCCAACGGTCGACCACGCCGCGACGCCATCGTCGAGCGATACCGGGCGCAGCTGACTGAGTCGGTACTATTCGAGGAACCCGCATCATGAGCTTTTTCGACACCCTGCAAGAGGCCACCCACCAGGAGCGCAGTACGCTGTTCAATCTGCCGATCATCGTCGATGCCCTCGAAGGCAAGGTCAGCCTGGAGAGCTACCGGGCCTTTCTGGCCCAGGCTTACTACCACGTGCGCCATACCGTGCCGTTGATGATGGCCTGCGGTGCACGCCTGCCGTCACGCCTGGAGTGGCTGCGCGAAGCCGTGTGCGAGTACATCGAGGATGAATACGGCCACGAACAATGGGTACTCGATGACATTCAGGCCTGTGGCGGCGACAAGGAGGCGGTGCGCGGCGGCCAGCCGTCGTTGGCCATCGAACTGATGGTCAGCTTTCTCTACGACCTGATTGCCCGGGGCAACCCGGTGGGGCTGTTCGGCATGGTCAATGTGCTGGAAGGCACCAGCATCGCCCTGGCCACCCATGCCGCCGGCAGCATTCGCGAACGTCTGGCCCTGCCGCAAAGCGCCTTCAGCTACCTCGATTCCCATGGGTCGCTGGACATCGAGCATATGCAAACTTACCGCCGACTGATGAACAAACTGGACGACCCTGGCGATCAGGCCGCCGTCATTCACGCCTCCAAAGTGGTTTACCGGCTTTACGCCGACATGTTCCGTGGCCTGCCACACGACGGGGAGAACCCGCATGCGTCTGTCTGAGACTCGCGTGGTACTGACCGGTGCCAGCGGCGGCATTGGCCTGGCGATCACCACCGCCCTGTGCGCCAGTGGCGCCACGGTGCTGGCCGTGGCCCGACATCGGGAGGCGCTGGAGCACTTGCTCGAACGCTATCGGGACAGGCTGTTCTGGGTGGGCGCCGACCTGACATTGCAGGCCGACCGGCGCAAGGTGCTGGCCGCCGCCGAAGCCTTGGGCGGGATCAACCTGCTGATCAATGCGGCCGGGGTCAACCACTTCGCCATGCTCGAACAGCTCGAAGACAGCGAAATCAACGCGACGCTGGCGGTGAACATCAGCGCGCCAATTTGCCTGACCAAAACCTTGCTGCCACTGCTCAAGCAGGCGGACAGCGCCATGGTGGTGAATGTCGGCTCGACCTATGGCTCGATTGGCTATGCCGGTTACGCCAGTTATTGCGCGAGCAAATTCGCCCTGCGCGGGTTTTCCGAAGCCCTGCGCCGGGAATTGGCGGACACCCGGGTCGGTGTGTTGTACGTTGCACCGCGCGCCACCCATACAAGCATGAACAGCCCGGCGGCGCAGGCCTTGAATGACGCTCTCAAATCCAGCGTCGACGACCCGCAGACCGTCGCCTCGGCGGTCATCCACGCCATCGCCGGCGACCGCCGCGACCTGTACCTGGGCTGGCCGGAGCGCTTCTTCGTGCGCCTCAACAGCCTGTTGCCCAACCTGGTGGATCGGGGCCTGCGCAAGCAATTGCCGCTGATTCGCCGCCTGAGTCAAAAACCAGACAACGAGAACCTCGAGCCATGAAAAAATTTGCCGCGTATTTGCTGTTGGGAGCCTTGAGCCAGAGCGTCTGGGCCCTGGACGCCGCCGACCAGCAACGTCTTAATGGCATCCAGCAAAGCTGGGCGCATATTCAGTACGAGTTGCCAGAGGAGCAACGCACCGCCGCCTTCGAAAAGCTCGCCACCCAGGCGGCAGCGTTTACCCAGGAGCGCCAATCGGTGGCTGAGGCCTGGATCTGGTCCGGCATCGTCACCAGCAGTTGGGCCGGCGCCCAAGGGGGGCTCGGAGCCCTTGGCAAGGTCAAGGACGCGAAGCAATATCTGGAAAAAGCCCTGACCCTGGACCCCAAGGCCTTGCAAGGTTCGGCCTACACCAGCCTCGGCGCGTTGTATGATCGTGTGCCGGGATGGCCCATCGGTTTCGGTGACTCGGACAAAGCCGAGCAATTGCTCAAGGTCGCTTTGCAGATGAACCCCAATGGCATCGACAGCCTGTACTTTTGGGGTGATCACCTCTACCGTCAAAAGCGCTACGCTGAGGCCAGGGCAGCATTGCAAAAGGCCCTGTCGGCCGCCCCTCGGCCAGGGCGGGAAACCGCCGATGCCGGGCGTCGCAAAGAGATCGAAACACTGCTGGTGGATGTGAACAAGAAACTCGGCTGACAGGAGTCCGCGTGCGTTTACTACTGATTGAAGATGACGTGGCCCTCGGTGAAGGGATTCATCAAGCCCTGGAGCGCGAAGGTTATACCGTCGACTGGTTGCGCGATGGCAGCAGCGCCTTGCATGCATTGCTCAGCGAAACCTTTGACTTGGCATTGCTTGACCTTGGCCTGCCGCGCATGGACGGGCTCGAAGTGCTGCGGCGCCTGCGCGACAGCGGTTCGAACCTGCCGGTGCTGATTCTCACGGCCCGGGATGCCACCGAAGACCGCATAGCCGGGCTCGACGCCGGGGCTGACGATTACTTGATCAAGCCTTTCGATTTAGCCGAACTCAAGGCGCGCCTGCGGGCGCTGTTGCGGCGCAGTGCCGGCCGCGCACAGGCGTTGATCGAGCACGCTGGCATCCGGCTCAACCCTGGCACCCAGCAAGTCAGCTACCAGGGCGAACCGGTGGCGCTCACGCCCAAGGAGTATCAGCTGCTGCATGAACTCCTTTCGCCCCCGGGCCGGGTCATGACCCGCGACCATTTGATGCAGTTGCTCTACGGCTGGAACGAAGAGGCTGAAAGCAACACCCTGGAAGTGCACATCCATCACCTGCGCAAGAAATTCTCCACCGACCTGATCCGTACCGTTCGCGGCGTCGGTTATCTGGTGGAGGAGCGTCGGTGACGTCGATCCGCCGTCGTACCCTGACGCTGATCATCGGCCTGATGCTCGCGGGCCTGGGTGTGATCAGCGCCTTGAACCTGTACGACAGCCATCACGAAATTGCCGAAGTCTACGACGCCCAACTCGCGCAAAACGCGCGATTACTGCAAGGCGTGTTCCGCATGCCACTGGCCAGCAAGGAACACGCCGAGTTGTACCAGGCGTTCAACGAGGCCCTGGGCGAAGCGGTGCCCAGGGGTGACGGTCATCCCTATGAAAGAAAAATTGCCTTCCAGGTCTGGAATCCCCAGGGCGAAGTGCTGGTGCACACTGCCAGCGCTCCCTCTTTCACTGCTGCCCCCTCTACGCCCGGCTTTAGCGATGTAGTGGACCTGAATAACCGCCACTGGCGCGCGTTCCTGCTGGAGGACAAGCAGAATCACCTGCGAATCTGGGTCGGTGAGCGGGATGACGTACGGGCGGACCTGGTCGACCGGATCGTGCGTCATACCCTTTGGCCCAACGTGTTGGGCAGCCTGTTGCTCGCGGTGATGGTCTGGCTGGCCATCGGCTGGGGCCTCAAGCCGCTGGCAAATATGGCGGCGACCCTGCGCGCACGGCACAGCGGTTCATTGGAGCCTTTGCACCTGTCGCCACTGCCCAGCGAACTGGAGCCCATGCAAGCGGCGCTCAACCGCGTGCTCGCGCAGATCCAGGAAGTTCTGGGGCGTGAGCGACGGTTCATCGCTGACGCCGCCCACGAAATGCGCACGCCGCTGGCGGTGCTGAGGGTGCATGCCCAGAACTTGATGGAGGCGGAGAGCGAGGAGGAGCGCCGCGCATCACTGGAGCACCTGATCGCCGGCGTGGACCGTACCAGCCGACTGGTCAACCAATTGCTCACGATGGCGCGCATCGAACCCCAGGCAGCCATTCGACCACCGGAATACATTGACCTGGAGGCCACGGTTCGCGACAGCCTGATTCAGTTGACGCCCTGGCTGTTGGGTAAAAACCTGGAACTGGTGTTCGATGTCAGCGGCGACGTCAGCCAGGTCAGAATCGATCCCGCTGCCATCGACATTGCGTTGAACAATCTGGTGACCAATGCGGCGAACTTCTCGCCTGTGCACGGGGTGATCACCGTAAGGCTGGCCAAAACAGAACAGGGCTATGAATTGTCCGTGGAGGACGAGGGGCCGGGGATCAAGGAAGAGGACCGTGAGCGGCTGTTCGAACGATTCTACAGCCGGGCAAATGACGAGGGAGCAGGCTTGGGCCTGACCATCGTTCGGGCCATCGCGGATCGCCTGGGCGGGCAGGTCAAACTGGAGAATCGCTTAGAGGGGGGATTGCGCGCTTCGTTGGAAATTCGGCGCTTTTGACCTTGCCATGGACATGACGCAAAGTGCCCAGGTTACTCAGAAGAGCAACCACGCAAAAAAGCTTTGCCCCACCACTTGGTGCCTCGCTAAGGCTCGGCATGCGCCCAAATCTAACGCCAAAGCGAGGCGGCCTTAAAACCGACCTGACTTTTTCAGATATCCGCAATCCACTGTGGGAGCGAGCCTGCTCGCGAAAAATGTCCAGACAACGCGTTCATCCAGACAGGGCGCGTTATCGTTGACGTCCATCGCGAGCAGGCTCGCTCCCACAGGGGATCGGCGACAGACCTGCACTCAGTTCGACTTTAAGGCCGCCTTGCTTTTGCTTTGGCTTTTGATTTTCTTGCCCTATATCAGTGGCTGGTTGGCTGACCATTTCGGCTCGCGCCTGGTCTTCAGTTCGGCGATCGTCCTGTTCATCCTGTTCGTATTGCAGCGTGCACCCGCCAAGGATTAGCGCGGTGCGTGGGTTCTCCTGTCCTGGACCCTGAAACTCAAGTGCACGCAGGTGCCCTGTTTTTCATCGATTATCAGGCTCGCATCGCCGCCAAAGCTTTCCATGATCTGCTTCACCATGATAAATCCGATACCCAGCCTACCTTGTCGGGTGGTGTAGAACGATTTGAAGGCCATCATTTGCTGTTGCCGGGAAGATCCACCTCCGGTGTCGCCAATGGTCAGGTGCAGCCATTGATGGGCATCATCCAGGCGAGCCACGATGCTCAGTTTTCCTGCCGTCGGCATCGCTTCCATGGCATTGGCAATGACGCTGCCTAAAATCTGCGAGAGCAGCAGTGGATTGCTGATTACCCAGGGCGTGGGTTCATTTTTGAACTCGACCTGGATTTTCGATTGACTCAGTTGTGCGCTGAAACTGTTGAGTGTGAGTTGTATCATCTCCATCGGATCCACCCGTTGCGCCTCCCCGCGGATCGGACCCAGGCACAGGAGCAATTCCTGCACCCATCGCGACATCCGCTCCACCTGACTAATAATATCGTCGAGCTGCTTCTTTGCAGGCTGGCCCTGAATGTCATTTGCCAATTCCGCACTTGAGCGGATGCAGGCCAGAGGATTACGCAGGCTATGGGCGACGGCAGTGGACATTTCGCCCAAGCCAACGTAGGTCTTGTTGGCAACGACTTGAGCCTCTTGCGAGGCCAACTGGATCGATGTTCGTCGGGCAATCCAGTAAATCCCGAAGTAAACAAGCAGGCCACCCATGGTGGACAACCAGATGATCCAGTGACCGTGGTTCAGGCGTTCAATCAGGTCGATGGGCTCCCTGTAGATTTCAACCACCGCCAGAATATTTCCCCGGTCATCGACCAGAGGGATGTAGCTTTCGATGAAGAACTTTTTCGGGGGGTACAGGAATTTTTGTTCACTGCGGTCCGCAGCGACATTGCTGTATTTGGTGGATATCCGTTCTTTGGAACTGAATGCCTGTTCAAGCTCGTCATTCAAAAATGCTCGGCCAACCAGCTTCTGGTTGGTTGACCAGACCACTGTTCGATTTGGGGAATAGATATTGATCAAGAGCGAGTTCGGAAGATGCGCAAGATAGTCCAGGAACTCGAAGCTGGCGGGCTGTGCGCTTTGTTTCTTTTCTTCTGGTATCGCCTGGTGTCGAGCGTAGGTGAGCACCTCCCCGATCTGTCTACCCGCCAGCCCGTGGTGACGTATCTCACCTTTGGCAATGGTCTGGATGAACTGCGCTGTTATCAGCGCATCGCGTTCAAGGCTTTCGGCGACCAAAAATCTTGTCGACCACGAACCCACCCCGAAAGCGATCACGCTGATCAGTACGAAACTGACGATCGAAAACCAGCGCAGGAGATTGAATTGTTGAGTGGGTGCAATCGCGTCAACGGTTCCAGGGAGAAAGCGTTTATACAGCACGTCGATTGCAGGCATAGGGAGTACTCCTGGGTATGCTGCTTTTCAGCAGCTTCAACCTCTCAAGCAAGCCTTGGGTGAATAGCAGCATCCATGCCAATGCAACGCTGCGCTTGGGCGGTGCATCTTTCAGCCATTTCTCCAGGAAGAACGCCGGTGCGAAGCGGGTATTACCCCCCCCATATATGGGGGTAGGTTCCCCGGGGCGAGTAATAGCGGTTGCGCTATTGGCGGGGGCTGATCAATCACTTGACGGGCGTTCGCCGGATATCAACCCGCGAATGGCGTTAATGGCGCGTTCGCGTGCGCTGGCGAGCAATTGCGGGGAAACCAAAGGCGCTTGCAAAAGCCCTTGTGGCAGGGGCATGACGCCAAGCGCGATGTGCGCCTGTTCGAATTGTCGTTCGCGCCTGATCAATCCGCCCGACACGAGCTTGAAATAGAACCTGCTGAAGCCCTCCTGCTGCTTGGGCGTGCCACGTACCCCCGTTGTCCGGTCGATGACCCCCAGTCGTTGCTCCAGTGAGTGGCGAAGCCGGGCCTTGCCCTTGCGTTGGATGGGCAGCGGAAATACCGCTACCGGACGCCCGGTCATGCAAGCCTCTGTGAGCATTGAAAGGCTGTCGCCGGTGACGATAAATCCATCCGCCAGGGCGAGAAATGCAGGGTAGGGATTGTCTTGCGTCTCACCGAATCGATACGCCCAGCATGGAACGTCAATGGCAGACAGCAACGCGTCGGTGGTTGTCGCCGATGAGCGCGGGCTGGTCGATAACAGGATCGAGCCACCCAGGGCCTTGACCGCGGCATTGGCTTCACGGCCAAGTCGAACTTCTGATTCCGTGTCCATGCAATAAGGTGCGGCACTGGCTCCCACGAGGACGGCGATCCAGGGGCGAGGCAGCGAAGTGAAGCGCTGTCGCCATCGCTCCAGTTGCGCCTGATCCAGCGTACGCGGATTCATGTACGGGGCAGGGAGGTCCACTACGTTGTCTGCCAGGGCAAGCCCATATTGCGGGGTCGACAAGACCAGGTCGAAGCGCCACAACGGGAGCTGGGCACGTCCCACATGGGCCAGTTTTGCCGTGCCCTTGGAGCGATGCTTGATCCATTGGGCAACCTGGGCGCAGCGCCGTCCTGCGCTCAATACCAGGTCTGGCCAGGGCGCGCTCAGGCCCGGGACTGCCCGTATGGGCAACCGGGTGCCCAACAGGGCGTCGAGCAGATAAGGGCGTGGGGGTGTGGTGATCTGTTTGCATTCGTAGGGCCAACCCAGTGCGTCGGCCATGGCTATCAGCTGTGCATTGTCGCCGGCATGTTGACTCAGTAGCACCCAGACCTTGGGGTTTTCGGCCGCTTTGCGCCGTAATGCATAGTCCGCGACGAAGCGTTGCGTGTGGCCTTTTTCGTCCACGCAATCAAGCTGCCAGCAACGATCCGGATAGCGCCGCGCGATGCGCCGCAGCAGTCGTCGCCAGCCGCTGACAGAGCTGGTCATCGAACCATCACCGCTGAGCCTTGCGTGAATATAAAGCAATCGGGAAGCCTGGTTGAACAGGCGATCCATGACCCAGGGCAAGTCTTCCGGCGGCAGCTTTTCAAGACCCTGGGCCGCGATGAAATCCTGGGGAGGTAAATCGACCTGGCGAAGCTGCTCGATATCCAATTGCCTGACCGTTGGGCCGTGCGCCTCCGTGGGTTGCCAGCGCCCGATCAATCCGAGATTCGTACACTGCAGCTTGCGACTGAGCAGCCTGGCATCTTGCGGGATAAGCGCCGGTAGAGTGGTGGCTTCCCGACTGCAGTGGACGAATCGCGGACTGGGCTGTGCTGCCGTGTAGAGCTCATACCCACTGGCGTCCGCCGCTTCCTCAAGGCTGAGAAAAATTTCCGCGTAGGGATGAATCTGATAGCTGTATTGCGCCGGCAGAGGTCTCCAGGGCTGTAGATGCAGCGTCGTGTAATGCAGCAACCGGGACTCGCCGTGTTTGTATTCCAAGTCCCGAGCATGCCAGATGGCATCCAGAACGCCGAAGCAGCCCGGTATCTCGGAGGCGAGCGCATGCAGCTTTTTTTTGCTGGTCGTGGTGGCTGCTTGCATGTTCCAGCAGCAGCGCATCCGTTCGCAGTCGATGAGCATGACGGCCGTTTCCCTGGGCGCGAGCGCCAGATAGCCGTGCTCGCCCATCGGTTGGTCGAACAGCTCGGCCGGGTCGGCGGTGTAGAGTTGATCGACGTCGTTGTACAGCGCGCGACCGTGGCGCCCCGCCAGGTCCGGGATAGCGAAGCGGTAATTGGTAAAGCCGGTGCGCCAGCCCGCCTGGTTGAAGCCGGGCAGGCCCGTCATGCGGTAGACCTCATAACGGCGGTCCGGGTTGCGCACCTGTTCCAGCGCATAGACAAACATGCGCTCAGCGCGATATTGGGCAGGTTCGGTACCCAGGAATATGCGCACGGCAGGTGCCTGCGGTGCCCCGGCTCGGGCTGCCAAGACGATCGGCTCGATGCGCGGTATCGCGATGTGTTCCCCAATGTCCCCTGGGGTAGCGGGGTCATAGGTACCGATGCTTGAGGACGACTGTGCTGAACCCTCCAGGCGCATGGGCGTTTCCTCGGAACATTAATCTCCACAGCATAGAGCGAAATACGCAAGTCGAGGATAAAGTTTGCGTGCGGTGTTTTTTTGAATCGAGGCGATGGGCGGGTGTCGAAAGGTTTAACTCAGCGAATGGATTGTTCTAGTCTTCCAACCAAGTCTTTAAATGATCGCAGGGTCCTGCTCGTTCAAATCCTTAAATGGGAGCCCGGGAGAAATGGGTCTATTCGAACAACGCACCCGTACAGCTGCAATCTTGTTGAGCGCCGGCCAAGGACGACGGCTTCTTCCCTATACGACGAACACCCCCAAGTGCCTGATCGAGGTCGGTGGGCAGCGGGTCATAGAGTGGCAGATCGATGCTCTGATGGCCGCCGGGATAAGCCGGATCACCGCGGTCATCGGCTATGGCGCAGAGCAGGTCGAACGGGTGCTGAACGAACGTTACGGGCCTGGCGTCATTTCCACGATCTACAACCCGTTCTTTGAAGTTGCCGATAACCTGGCCAGTTGCTGGATGGCTCGCCAGATCATGCATGACGATTTCATCCTGCTCAATGGCGATACGTTATTCGACCACCCAGTCCTGGAGCGATTGCTTGATGCACCTGCCAGGGCGATTACGCTCGCGGTCGACAAGAAACTGGCGTACGACAGCGACGATATGAAAGTCCAACTGATCGGTGATCGAATCAGCGCCATCGGTAAACTGATTCCGCTCGATCATGTCGACGGGGAGTCTATCGGCATGATGCATTTTCAGGCCGGTGGAGGACCACTGTTTCGTAGTGCGCTGGAAGACAGCATGCGACGTCCTGAAGCCCTGCAAAGGTGGTACTTGAGCATCATCGATCACCTCGCAGGGACTACCGGGCAAGTGTTCGCGCAATCCATCGAAGGATTGGGCTGGGCTGAGCTGGACTTTCCTGCCGATCTCAGGGCTGCGCAGGCACTGGTCAGGCCCTGGGTATGCCGCAAGCAAGGGACGGCAATTACCCTCGCGGAGGGAGAGTAGGGCTGCTCCTGAGGTTGGGGTTTCAAGCTCGTCTATCGACCAGGCGGGCAGTCACAATGAGACTCGATGCTGGGCTCAAAGGTGTCGCGCAAGGCAGAATATTCCCAGCGTTCGACGGTGACGCGCCTTGTTCGTTTGTCCAGATGGATTCGATTGAACGAATTGGGGGCATTGCCACGTAAACGTGACGAGAGGGTCGTTCCCGCCTGCACCCCCCAGATTTCCTTGGACAATGCGCCGTATTGCGTGCTGAGTGCCAGCACATAGGGAAGATGGATGTGCCCCCCCATCACCAAGTCGAGCCCGGACGAGGCCCAGCGTTCCAGTGCAGCCCTTGCACCGATCTGCAGATTGCGTTGGTCGCTGGCGACGATTGCGCCGAACGGCTGATGAGCGACGACGATGCGCAATTTTTGCGGATCGCATTTCTGTAGCCGTTCAGCCACTTCCTCGACTTGCCGGGCAGTGACCTTGCCATCTTTTCGGCGTGCCGGGTGGGTTGTGTTCAAGCAAATGATCAAGGCATCGTCATTCTCGAAAACGGGTGCGAGGTTGCTGTCGATGTACTTGTAATAATTCCCGTAGGGTGAAAACAGGCGCGCGAACAGGTTGAACATGGGGATATCGTGGTTGCCGGGGATCGTCAGGACTTGCGGTATTCCATAGCCCTTGATGCGGTTGATGAATGCCTGCGCCGAGGCGAACTGCCCGCGCCGGGCGCGCTGTGTGATGTCCCCGGAGAATAAGACCAGGTCGGCGCCGTGGGCCTGGACGTGCGTTTCAAAGGCTTGCATGACGGGGAGCTGTTCGGTGCCGAAATGGGTATCGGAAATATGCAGGAGACGGGTCATCGTTGCTGGACATCCTCTATACCCGACAGGGCTTGGCGCTTGATTTGTCGTCCGTTGGTGCCACTGACCACGTTCTTTTCCACGTTCATGGGGCGCCTCCATCGTTCGCATTGCGAGCAGCAACTTCTTCAGCGAAGCCGGCGGCTTTTGAGCAGGCGCCAGAGCAATGGCCAGCCGAAGAGCAGTGGAAAACGACGCAAGCGATGGGTCACGACGACAGGCTCACCCAAGTGGCGTTCCAGCTTCCATATGAGGTAGTCGACACCGTTTTCGAAGGTGAAAAAGGATTTGACCAGCCGCGCCACGTTCAAGGTTCTTCCCTGGACCCGCCGCCATTTCCACAGACGTTCATTACCTCGACGCGTGGCCATCGGGCAAAGGTTGCGATAACTGTCTTCTGCGCCCGCACAGGCCGCCATTTGCGTCACCGCAGGCGCGGCTGCCCGGGTGATGCGCGAATAATAGTCCATGTCATGCCTGACGAGCTGCCTGGGGCGATCAGCTGACTCGGGACGCAGCTCGGTCCGGTAGGTCAGCGACAATGATCTCTCCCACAGGGTGAAACTGTCGAATCGATCCGGCAGAGTGGCGACACAGCGACCCATCAGGGTCATCACGGCTTGAGCCAGGGCGAAATGGATACGCTTGCGCGTTAACTCGTCCTTGCAATAAACCAGCCGGCAGGGCTGGGCGAAGCGGGCCCAGAGGTAGCTTTGAAACCACGAACCGGTACCCGCCTCGAAGTCCTGCAGCGACAGGATGGCGCATTTGGCATGGAGTATTTGCCCATCGGCCGCCACAGCCCTGACGAGGATCACCGTGGGTGGCAGCCAGGCATTGGCAAGCTGCTGCAAGCGCGTGTGATGAGCGTGAGCGTAACTATCGACCAGCGCATACACATCGACCATGCCATCGGTGAGATCGCCGTTGCGCAGGCATGAACCGTAGACCAGCAGCGCCACCAATGCATCGCCCAAGCGTGTGTGCAATGCCTGGACAATTGCCTGCACCTCTTCGGGCATCGGCTGCGTGCACTGCTCCCTGACCTGTTCAAGCAGCTTCGCAGGGGGCGGCGGGCAGGCTTCATGCATCATTGAGGCCCGAGCGGGGCGCGAACATCCGCACGATCAAGCGGTCGCGTTCAGCGCTCATGTCGATTCGACTGAGCCAGGGCTGCGGCGGCTGGCCTCGGTGCTTCAAGACAAGGGCGGACATCGTGCGCACCCCCAGGATCAGCGTCGAGACGCAGGTCCAGACGGCCACCCAGATCAACGCCGTGTCATGGGCATCGAACGCCCATAAGCTGGTCAGTATGAGCAAGTTGGGGTTGCGCCGCGCGGTGATCAGCCGGTTGAGTGAGTCGAAGGGGCGCCAGAGAAACAGCGAAAAAGGCGCGGCCAGCTTGAACGCACCTTCGCAAACCCTGCCTGCGATATAGCCCAGGCAAATGGCCCAGAGCACAGGCTCGAGGGGTATGGCCGAGTCCCAGGTCGCCTCGTAGCCCACTCCCCAGGCGATGTACCAGAGCGGCGGGTGAATCAGGTCCAGGCCATGGTCGAAAAGGTTTCCGAAGCGCGTGGAGGTCACGGTGACGCGTGCCAGCTTGCCATCCACCGTATCCAGGAACGTCATCAACCAGCCGGCCAGCAGGCCCGCGCCAAATAATCCATGCCAGAACAGAAAGCCTGCGGCGATGGCCAGGACATAGCTTGCTGCCGTGACCTGGTTGGGACTGAGCCCCAGCCGCACGCACCAGACGGTGGCCCAGCGAGCAGGGACAGGCCAGATCGCCCGGGTGATGAAATCGGTGACGCCCTTGTAGGAGCCGTTGAACAGAGACTTCTCAAGATGCGCCTGGTTGGCGGCGGTGATTTGCGCGACCCAGGGAGGATCGAATTTGCGCAGTTGCGTCTGCATCGCGGTGGCCACGGTGCCGGGAACCACTTTGCGTAATCCGGCGACGGCGTCAGTGTCCAGGCTGGGCAAGTGGGCGAGCCGCTCGACACTGGCGTGGGCGGCGACAATGGTGCCGGTGCGCGGGTCCTGTAGCGCGATCTCAGGCGTTGCCAGCAGCCCCTGGAGCACGCGGTCGTCGTAAAGGTAATCCTCGCGCAGCAGGACCACCTCGCCTTGTGCCGGCAACGGATCGTTCGCATTGCACAGATGGGCGTTGGGAAACTTTGCGAGCATACGGCCCACTCGCTCCCTGGAGGTCAGTCCCCACAGCCGCACCGGGCAGCTGCAGATCAGGTATACGGGAGTCTTCATTGTTGGTTGCGCCTGCGCCGAATCACATTGATTGAAGGAGCGGGCGCCAACGCCCTGTCCATTGAACAGCATGACGGTTTCAACGACTGCCCCGGTCCAGATACGCCACGATCACAATAGCCACTGCGAGCAAGACCAGGGCCGGCCCCAAAGTAGTGACCAGGATGTTCATTTTTAGCAGTAGACCGAGGTTTACGATGATCTGATTACTTACATAGACCATTAACCCGACTAGCGCACCCAAAGCCAGCCGTGCACCCAGGTTGGGCGAGCGCGGTTGTGCGAAGGCAAACGGGATGGCGAACAGGATCATCGCCAGGGTCAGGATCGGTCGCCCGAGCTTTTGCCACATCGCCATTTCATATTGTGCCGAGGGCTGGCCCGAGCCTTTGAGGTACGCGATGTAACGGTAGAGCTGGCGGGCAGACAGGCTTTCGGTCGGCAGCGTAATGTCGCCCAATCGCGCACTGCCAAAAATCGAACGCCAGGGCATTTGGTCGAGTTGTTGCGTCGTTTCAGCGCCCTGGTCCCACTGTTTCACCTGGACATTGTTCAAACGCCACTGGCCTGCGTCCAATATGTCCGCCGTCTCGGCAAAGATGTAGGAAACCAGTGAGCGGTCGTTATCGAACCTGAAAATCTCAATATTGACCGGCAACCGTTTGTGCGCAAGATTGCCAATACGGACGATCTGATCGTCCTGTCGAGCCCAGACACTGCCTTGATCGTTGCTCGCCTGCGCACCGGCGGCGATGGCTTCGTTGCGCAGCTCCAGGCCATTTTGCTGCAGGGGAGAGGCCACCCACTCATCCAGCGCCGCCCATGACAGCGCTAGCGCGAGACCGGCCACTGTCGCCGTGAACCCGATCCGGGCAATCGACAGCCCGGTGGCGCGCATGACCGTCAGTTCCCGGGTGGCTGACAATTGCCCCAGCGCGGCAATGCCACCCAGCAGGGCGATAAAGGGGCCAAGCTCGACGACACGGCGCGGCAGCGTCAGGAACACGACTTCGATGGCCTGGCTCAACCGATACCCGCCGGGCGCCACGTCGTCTAATTCACCCACCAGGTCGAGGGTGGTGAACAACGGTAGCAGCAGCGCTGCCGCGGCCGCAAAACCGAAGAACACATGGCGAGTTATGTAGCGATCGAGGACTTTCATCGGTAGCCGAACCGAAAGTTTGCCAGGTCGCGCGCCAGGAAAACCAGCAGGGCCAGGCTCATCAGCAGCGGCACTGTCCACAAGCCCGGATACAAGGGCAGGGTACTGTTGCCCACCATCGTCTTGCAGATGTCCGCTGCGTAGTAGATCACCGCGAAGACGGCGGTCACGGGCAGCAGGGTCGCAAACCGTCCCTGCCTGGGCTGGGTACGGCTTAACGGAATGGCGAGCAATGCAAGGACCATGGCGCTTACACCCCGCGTCTGGCGCCATTGCAATTCAGCTTTGTCCGAGGGCGCGCTGGAAGCCTTCAGCACTTCGTTGGGGGCGGCCTTGCGCTTACCCTCGGCGGCCCGTTCGATGGGTAGCAAGTGCAGTCGCATATGCTCGAACTTTTCCGAAATGTCCCGAGAAGCACTGTGCTTGAGCAAATAGGAATGGCCTTGCGTCAACTCCACGATCGGATCGTCTGGGTTCGGATCCAGGATCCTCGCCTGCCTGGCGCGAAATACACGGGTTTTCGAGTCACCCGGGTCATAGATCAGCACATCGTGGAGCCGGCCATCAGTCCGGTCAATGCGTTCTGCCAGGATCATCCTGCCGTTTTCATTGTTCAGGTTGAACCGTTGTGCCTGCAGATGATTGACGTCCAGGTCTGTTCGCGATTGCTGTTCCAGCACATAGGCCTGCGTATAAGCCCAGGGGCGCCCGTAGAGCGAAAGCATGGCCACCGCCAGCGAGATCGGAATGGCCAGCAACAGGACGGCCCGATAGATCCGCAGCGGGCTTGCACCCGAAGCGGCTATCGCAATGATTTCAGAATCATGGCAAAGACGTCCCACCGCCAGGGTCACCGAGGCATACAACGCCACCGGCACTAGCATTTCGAGGGCAATCAGTACCTTGTAGAACACCATCTCCAGTACCGCTTGCAAGGCGAGAGTGCCCTCGACGGCGTCAGCGAGATACCGCTCTACCGAATAACTGGCAAAGATGAACACCAGGATGCTGACCATCACGATCACCGGCCGCCGGATCTCGGCGATCACGTAGCGTTCGATCAGGAACATGCCCTGGATCCCGGCCGGTCGCCTTGCCCATGCCGCGCTGGGGCGATTGAGCATTCCTGCCGCCAGGATCCATCAGGTATCGCTCGGTATCGATTGATTTCTCTGGGCATGAATTCTCTCCACCATTTGATAATCCAGCGGCGAATCGACATCGATAGCGGCCTCCGGGAAGGGCATGACCACCGCCCCGAGACTCACCCCCAACCGGTTGGAAAGCTGTTGCAGCGCTTGTTCCAGGGTCAATCGACCCAACAAATATCGCAGTACTCCCTCGACGCCCAGAGCGCCGGCGATCACCCGCCTGGGATGCTTGCGATCGTGTTCGACCCGTTGCCAGTAGCTGGCGAGACGTCGCGCGTCCTCGGTCATGAAGGCGAACAGGTTGCTGCCGCAATAAGGACCGCCGCGAAGCCGGATGCT
Organism: Pseudomonas sp. G5(2012); assembly: GCF_000408945.1. NCBI lineage: Bacteria > Pseudomonadati > Pseudomonadota > Gammaproteobacteria > Pseudomonadales > Pseudomonadaceae > Pseudomonas > Pseudomonas sp. G5(2012). The sequence goes on along the minus strand of NZ_APIO01000167.1, from coordinate 2,041 downwards.
GGTGCGCCGGGTGCCTGGAAAACCCGCCAGCACCGTGTCCAGCGGCGTTACCGCCACCACAAAGTCATGGCCGCCTGAAGTCGCTTGCGCAAGGAAATAGTCGACGATCTGCGGACTTAGCAGTGCATGATCCGCCGTGGTCACCAACACGGGACTGTCTGCGGGTTGACGCGCCAGCGCCAGCGCCGCGCTGGCGCTGGGGGAGTTGGCAGGTTCCAGCCAACTGATGCTGGCGCAGTCCAGCAGTTGCGCCAACGAGGCTTCTTGCGCCATCAAATTTTGCGCAGGCCCCACGAGTACGATCCGGTCGATCCGGTCACTGGCCGCCAGCGCCTCGACGACTCGACGAACCATGGGAACCCCGGCCACCGGCGCCAATGCCTTGCAGCAAGTCCCGGCCACGGCAGCAACGGGATCGGCCGGCCCCCGGTCAGCAGCCAGGACCAGCGCGGTGAACGGCCTGACCTCAAATGTGCTTTTCATAGATCCGGTAGCGCTTGTAGGCGGTGGCGCCGATTTGTTCGAGAATCTTGCGCATCACCGCATTCGATTCCAGGATCCACGACATTTCCAGGGCTTCTATGCCGCGCTTGACGAAGGGCGGCTTGAGCGCTTCGATCAACAGCAGGGCGAGTGCAGGCCCCAATCGGCTGAACTGGTAAGCCTGCTTGACGCCCATCAGGGGCACGCGTGCAGTCCGCGCGCCTTTGACGTAAAGCCGCCACAGCAGGCGTATCCAGCCAAAGGGCAGCAAGCGCCCGTCGAGCGAGGCGATCGCCTCGTTGATGTTAGGCATGGCCACGATAAACGCGCAGGGCTCGCCATCGACTTCGGCGATGTACAGCAAGTCCTTGGGGACCAGCAGCCTCAATTGGCTGCCAAGCTCGTAGAATTCGGATTCGGTGAAGGGGACGAAACCCCAGTTGCGGCTCCAGGCGTCATTGAAGATTTCCCGCAGGATGCGCATGTCCCGCCGGAACTGACGCGGGTCCAGCGGCCTGATCACCACGCGCTTTCGCTCGCGCGCCATCATCGCAGACAACGCTGGCGGGAAATGCAATTGATCGGTGCGCATCCAGTAGGCGAGCAAATCCTTGGCTTGCCGGTAGCCAAGGGCGGCGAGCCTTTGGTCATAAAAACGCTGTCCGTGGCCCATCATGGCGGAAGGGGGATGATCGAATCCCTCTACCAGCAAGCCGCTTTCCTGGTTGATGGTCAGGTTGAAGGGGCCCGTGATGCGTGCAGCGCCATGTTCGCGCAGCCAGGCTTCTGCCGCTGCGAACAGGCTGTCGAATACAGCGGGATCGTCCACGGCTTCCAGCATTCCGAAGTGCCCTGAATCATGGCCGTGTAATTGCCGGTGAAGGCTGTCGATCTGTGCGGTGATCCGCCCCACCACTTCAGTTCCCGACCAGGCCAGCCACGCCTGCCACGTCAGGTGAGGGGAGGCTGGATTCTTTTGCGAAAGGAGTTCATGGCGCTCGTAATGAATCGGTTCGATCCAGCAAGGATCGTTGCGATACAGGGTGCCGGGGAAACTGATGAATGTCTTGAGGTCCAGGCTTGTGAGGACGGGTCGCGTAATGATTGGCAACTTCTTATTGATCATCGTTGGCCACAAAAGTCCGAAGCAGTTGAACTCGTATCCCTTTCTTAGTACCTCAGAGAGCGTAGCTGAAGTATTGGCGTAGGGCGTACGTGCAGAAAACAAGGGTGCCAGTGATCCAGTAAAAGCTCGGTAATCCGTGTAATGCTGTTCACTTTAGGTTTGGGGGTTGCAGGTGCATGTTTGGATTGGGTGTATATCCGTTGTTGCGGTAACGCCTACTTAGGGTTTCGCTTTTACTGTTGGAGCCAGGCTTGCCGGCGAAGGCGTGCTGGCAGACGATAATTGTCTTTCAGGTGTACATATCCGTTGCTGCGGTAACGACCACCTAGGGTTTCGCTTTTACCTGTAGGAGCCAGGCTTGCCGGCGATGGCGTCCTGGCAGGCGATAATTGTCTTTCATGTGTACATATCCGTTCCTGCGGTAACGGCCAC
>NZ_APIO01000166.1:0-8533 GCF_000408945.1 Pseudomonas sp. G5(2012) | reverse complement strand
AGCCCTTGGTTACTTGGGGCCGGGCGGCGTTCCGTGCTTCCAAGTGACTCGCTGTAAGCGCGAAACCCTAAGTGGCCGTTACCGCAGCAACGGATATACACCTAATCCAAATATGTCACTCAGAACTTGCGGTCAGGCTCCGACAACTCTCTGCTGTCGTCATGCTTCCACGTCTGCTCTGAATGTTTTTGCTCTTCGATTTCTTCTTCCGTCGGTTCATCCATGTCGTCTTCGGGATCCGGTTTCTTTTGCTCTATTGCCATGGTTTCACCTCTCTTCCTGAAGGGATCGGTCATCAATTTTAAGCGTAGAACAATTTCCCCTACCTGGCTCACAGCCACCAACGCAGCAAAAAGAAAAAGCCCATGCTCAACAGCATGCTGAGCAAGGTGTTGCGGGTGTACAGCACCAGGCCGACGGCCACCAGCGAACTGATCAGGTAGGGATTGTCCCATTGCAGGTTCAGTTGTTTGTCCGGCATGAACACGATCGGACCGCAGATCGCCGTCAACATGCCGGGCACGGCGAACCCCAGGAACTGCCGGGCATTGCTGCTCAAACGCAGCGGCAGGCGCGGTTCCAGGAACACATAGCGGTTGAGAAACACCAGGACGCCCATGCCGATAATCACTGCCCAGACCATCATGTGCGCGCTCCCTGGAATTTGTTGCAGATAAAACCCGCGGTCATGCCGGCAAGTCCCGACAGCACCAGGGCCGAGCCCCATTGCCAATAGCTGAACAGCACCGAGCAGAACAGCGAGACCGCGACACAGACCACCGTCGGAACGTTGCGCACCACCGGGGTGATCAGGGCGATGAAGGTGGCAGCGATGGAAAAGTCCAGACCCAGGTGTTCCAGGCCGGGGATGCTGCTGCCTAGCACGATGCCTGCCAGGGTGAAGAGGTTCCAGGCCACGTAGAACGTCAAGCCGACACCCAAAGCGTACCAGCGATCGAACTGCTGTTTGTCGTGCTGGCTGGTCAGGGCGAACAGCTCATCGGTGAGCAAAAAGCCCAGCCCCGCTCGCCAGCGACCCGGCAATGGCGAGATCACCGAACGCATGCTCATCCCGTAGAGCAGATGCTGAGAGGTCAGCAACAAGGTGGTCAGCAAGATCGAAAAGATCCCGGCCCCGCCCTTGAGCATACCAATGGCCACCAACTGCGCGGCGCCGGCGAACACGATGCTCGACAAGCCCTGGCCTTGCAGCGGTGTGAGGTTGGCTTCGATGGCCATGGAGCCGGCCAGCAGGCCCCAAGGGGCTGTCGCCAGGGATAACGGCATGATCGCCACGGCGCCACGCAAGAATGCGCTGCGCGGCAAATGTGAGTTGGACATAACGCTCTGCAACCAGGGAAAGACCTGAGACTGTGCCAGCAGTCACGGCCGATGGCTTGAACAATCTTGCGCACTTGGGCCAATCACAGGCTGGCGCGGCATTTTCCCGATGTTGGTGATTGACAAACAGCGCGCCGGCTTTTAAAACTGGGCGCCTAATTCAGGGTGTAAGCAAAAATGTCCGCAACCTTCAATCTCGACACTTCCGTTGTTGGCTTGACAGCCAAGGCGCTAGTTCGCGTTGCGCGCACCCTCAAATCGAAGAAACAGTCGCTCATGTGACCGGGGCGCGCTGTCCCGTCAGATGAGCTGACAGGACATTGAGCGCGACGGACCACCCTCCCCTTGCTTACTTCCTACTACGCTTCTGACGGTGACGAAATCGGTCGACCATCAGGAGAAAGTGCATGTCATCGTTTCAAGGTATCTGGGTTCCCCTCGTCACACCGTTCCACAATGGCGCCATCGATTTCGTCGGATTGCGCCGGCTGGTCAGCCATCTGCTCGAAGAAGGTGTCGACGGCCTGATCGTCTGTGGCACCACAGGCGAACCGGCGGCCATGGGCAAGCACGAGCAGCTGGCGGTGCTCGATGCGGTGCTGGAACAAGTGCCGGCCCGGCAGGTCGTCATGGGTCTGGCCGGCAACAACCTGATCGAGCTGCTGCACTTTCAGGAGGAAATTCTCAAGCGCCCGCTGGCCGGCCTGCTGGTGCCGCCGCCCTATTACATCCGGCCCTCCCAGGCGGGGCTCGAAGCGTTTTTCCAGACGGTCGCCGACGCTTCCAGCGTGCCGTTGATCCTGTACGACATCCCCTACCGCACCGGCGTAGCCTTCGACCAGTCGACCTTGCTGAACATCGTCGCCCATGAGCGCATCGTCGCGATCAAGGACTGCGGCGGCAACCTGGGCAACACCCTGGCCTTGCTGGCCAGCGGTAAGGTCGATGTGCTGTGCGGTGAAGACAACCAGATCTTCAATGCCCTGTGCCTGGGTGCCAAAGGTGCGATTGCCGCGTCGGCCCATGTCCATCCGCACCTTTTCGTGGCGTTGTATCGACAGATTCGCGACAACCAGCTGGCGGCCGGTCGGGCAACATTCTTCCAGCTTCTGCCACTGATCCAGAGCCTGTTCATCGAGCCCAACCCGGCGCCGGTGAAAACCGCGCTGGCGCTGCAAGGCTTGATCACTGATGAGCTGCGTGCACCGATGCAACGCAGCAGCGATGCCATGGTCGGTCGTTTGAAGGAGGTGCTCGGCGTGCTGGGCAGCGACAATCGATAGAGTGCCAGGCGCCCGCGCGAGTACGATGGAGCGATTCGACTGACGCGCCAGGGGGGGCGACATGCTCTACCGAATCGCTGCCGATGGGCTGATGCTGTTTCACCTGGCATTCATTGTGTTCGTGGTGTTCGGCGGGCTGCTGGTTCTCAAATGGCAGCACCTGATCCTGTGGCACCTGCCCGCCGCAGTCTGGGGCGTGGCAGTGGAGGTGTTCCACTTGCCTTGCCCACTGACGCACTGGGAAAACCTGATGCGCCAGGCCGCCGGGCAAGATGGTTACGGCGGTGGTTTCATCGAACATTACGTGTGGCCGATCATTTACCCGGCGGGGCTGACACCGGCCATCCAGCTGGGATTGGGCAGCCTGGTACTGGTGCTGAACGCTGCGGTCTATCTTCGATTGATCAGGCTCAGGAAACGGCGGCGGCAATTGTAACCGTCACACACGAGGGTTCGGCCAATGCTGTCGACTGAAGACCTGGCGCTGCTGCAAGCGATTCGCGAGACCGGCAGCCTGTCGCGGGCCGCGGCCTATCTCGGCAAGGCGCCTTCTACGGTGTCCTATGCCGCGCGGCAACTGGAAGAACGCTTCGATGCCCTGCTGTTCGATCGCCGGCGCTATCGCCTGCAACTCACCCCGGCTGGAGAATTGCTGGTCAATGAAGCGGCGCGACTGATGCAAGACGTCTCGCGCCTGACCCAACGGGTGCAGCAAGTGGCCAATGGTTGGGAAAGTCGTTTGTGGATCGTCACCGATGAACTGCTGGAATTCGAAACCCTGCTCCCGGTGATCCACGAGTTCGATGCGCTGGGCTCTGGCGTACCGCTGCGCATCACCCAGGAAGTGCTGCGGGGTGTCTGGGAGGCCCTGCGTGAAGGCCGCGCGGACCTGGTCATCGGCGCCACCAACGAGCCACCGGCCATCGCGTCATTGCGCTGGATGCAACTGGGGGAAATGCAGTGGGTGTTCGCCGTCTCGCCCAGGCACCCATTGGCCAAGGCCCGCGAACCGATCACCCGCGCCATGGTGGCGCAGCACCGGGCGATTGTCGTGGCGGATTCGTCCCGGGCCAGCGAAGGCAGTACCTACGGGGTCTCCGGTGGCCAATCGGTGCTGGCGGTGCCGACCATGCGCGCGAAAATCCTCGCCCAATGCGACGGCCTCGGCGTGGGTTGGCTGCCCAGGCATCGCGTCACCTCGTTACTGGACAATGGCTCGCTGGTGGAAAAACAGATGGCCGATCCCCGTGAGCCGAACATTCTGTATGCCGGCTGGCGCGGCGATCACGACGGGCGGGCGTTGGGCTGGTGGCTGGAAAAGCTCAAGCAACCGCACCTTCGCACCCGGCTGGTACAAGGCAGCGACCGGTTTGCCTGAGCCTCAGTTGGCAATCACGCTCATGTTGCGCCCGCTGGCCTTGGCCACGTACAGCGCCTTGTCGGCCGCCCCGATCAACTCACTGGTCTGGGCCTCGGATGCCGGATCATAACCACAGACACCCACGCTGACCGTCACCTTGCCATCAGGGCTTTCACTGTGTGGCAAGCCGGCGGACTGGACCGCGTGGCGGATTTTTTCCGCCAGCAAAAATGCTCCGACGTAGTCAGTTCCCGGAAGCACCACGGCAAACTCCTCACCACCAAAGCGCGCAGCCAGATCGCCGGGGCGCCTGATGTGCTCGGTAATCAGCACAGCGATCTTGCGCAGGCACTCATCACCGGCCAGGTGGCCGTAGCGATCGTTAAATGGCTTGAAGTGATCGACATCGATCATCAACAGGGCCAACCCCGTCATGTTGTGCCGGGCGCGGCCCATTTCCGCCTGGATGAACAGATCGAACTGACGCCGGTTGGCCAGGCCCGTGAGCGCGTCTTCCAGCGCCAGCAACTCAAGGTTGCGATTGAGTTCGAGCAGCCGTTCCTGAGTGCCGAGCAACTCGCCCTGGATGCGGTCCTGCTTCTTCATCAACTTGATCAGGCGATAGCCGAGCCCTCCCAGCACCCCGAGCAACAGCGCAACGATGCCCGCACTGAGCAAGGACTGCTGGCGCCAGCTCGCCAGTACTTCGTCCTTGTTGAGCGCGGCAAAGACGATCAGCGGATAACCCTCGACCCGGCGATAGCCCACCACCCGCTCCACGCCATCCAGGATGGACCGGACGGTAGCCGTCCCCGAGCTGCCCTGTGGCAGCAGCCGGGTGAACAATGGGCTCTTGGCCAGGCTGGTGCCGATGTCCGCCTCGTGAAACGGCCGGCGCACGATAATGCTGGCATCGTCGGCGATCAGGTTGATCACACCGTTGCGGCCCATATCGATGCCATCGTAAAGCTGCAGGAAATGGCTGAGGTAAATGGTGGCCAGCGCCACGCCCGCGAAACGGCCATCCGGGTGATTGATCCGGCGCGACACCGTCATGATCCATTCGCCGCTGGAGCGGCTCCTGATCGAAGGGCCGATGTGCGGTCCGCGGTCAGGATGATCGCGGTGATAGATGAAGTACTCGCGGTCGGAATTGTTGGCAACCCCCACCTCGGCACCGTTGGAGTTGGCGATCCATTTGCCGGTTTCGTCATAGACGAACAGTCCATGCACCTGGCTCAACTCACGGCGCTGGGCGCCGAGCAAGCGTTGCAGGCGATCGAGCCGACCCGCGTCGATGCCGTCGTTCTCCAGGCGATCGACCAGGGTGAACAGCAGCGTGTCGGCTTGCTTGATCGCCGCCTGGGCCTGCGAGGCCAGGGTCTGCGCAAGGTTGGACATCGCCACTTCCTTGTCATGCAGATGGTACTGGCGCGAGCTCCAGGATTCCCAAATCACGATCACCGCCATCGACAGGCAGACGGCAATCAAAAAGGTGACGGCAGAGCGAGTCTTGAGCCGGGGGACACCCTGCCGGTTTTGTTCCACAGGATCGTGAATGGACGGCTGCCCCATGACGTTCGCTCCTTGAATCGAATGAAAAGGCCCTTGCTGCTCCATGGGCCTATCGCGGTGTACGCTTTAGCGCGTCAAGCCAGGCCGGGTCCAGGCGCGTCTGCCGGATATCGATGCCCAGCGCTTGCATCCGCGCCTGATGTTGCTCCATTTCCCGGTGTAGTTGCGCATCATCGCTGGAGTTACCGTCCAGTTGGTGCATCTGGCTCAATCCCAGGTGATAGAAGCGCAAAAGCTTCATGGCATCCGGATCCCCCGCTTCCACGGCCGCCTTGAGGTGGTGCATAACGTTGGTGATGCTCATCAGGCTGCGCTTGAGTTGCCAGCTGTAGACCGCCGGCGCCATCCATTGCTGGTGCCAGAACAGCTTGCGCATCAACGCGGCCATGACCAATACCGCGGCAAACACTCCGCCGATATTGAAGCGTAGATTGTCCCCTCCCGGCTCGCCGAACAACGTCACCGCCGCGGTGGACAGGGCCATCGCCAGCGCGAGAAAGATCAACGCGATCATCAGCGTGCTGCGCCGCGTCCGTTGCCGATAGTCGTCGGCGTTCATCGGCTGGATTTCGAACATGACGTCGGGATTCCTTGGCTTCAATGGCAAAAAAAGGGTCGCAGGGCAAAAAGACCGCGGGCCATTATCGCCTCTGCGACGGATTTAGCTATGCTGGGGCTCCTTTTCATCTATACATCATCAAAAGGAGGACATGGCGAGACCGCGCAGTTCGTGCCATCTTCTTTCATGGATACTCTCTATTCGGATGCCATTCGTTGTTTGCGCGTGAATGACATCGTTTTAAGGATCATTGAATGACCCAACGACAAGTAATCAATGCTTCGGTCAGCCCGAAAGGCAGCCTGGAAACACTCTCCCAACGGGAAGTCCAGCAACTGAGCGAAGCTGGATCCGGCAGCACCTACGACATCTTCCGCCAGTGCGCCCTGGCCATCCTCAACACCGGCGCCCACGTCGATAACGCCAAGACCATCCTTGAAGCCTACAAGGACTTCGAAATCCGCATCCACCAGCAAGACCGTGGCGTACGCCTGGAACTGCTGAACGCCCCGGCCGACGCCTTCGTCGACGGCGAAATGATTGCCAGCACCCGTGAAATGCTGTTCAGCGCCCTGCGCGACATCGTCTACACCGAAAACGAACTCGACAGCCAACGCATCGACCTGAGTACCTCCCAGGGTATCAGCGACTATGTCTTCCATTTGCTGCGCAACGCCCGCACGCTGCGCCCCGGCGTCGAGCCCAAGATCGTGGTCTGCTGGGGCGGTCACTCGATCAATACCGAAGAATACAAATACACCAAGAAAGTCGGCCACGAACTGGGCCTGCGCAGCCTCGACGTGTGCACCGGTTGCGGCCCCGGCGTGATGAAAGGCCCGATGAAAGGCGCCACCATCGCCCATGCCAAGCAACGCATCCACGGCGGGCGCTACCTGGGCTTGACCGAGCCGGGAATCATCGCCGCCGAAGCGCCGAACCCGATCGTCAACGAACTGGTGATCCTGCCAGACATCGAGAAGCGCCTGGAAGCCTTCGTCCGCGTCGGCCACGGCATCATCATCTTCCCGGGCGGCGCCGGTACCGCCGAAGAGTTCCTGTACCTGCTGGGCATTTTGATGCACCCGGACAACGCAGGCCTGCCCTTCCCGGTCGTCCTCACGGGCCCGAAACATGCGGCGCCCTACCTGGAACAGCTTGACGCGTTCGTCGGCGCCACCCTGGGCGCAGATGCCAAGAAGCACTACGAGATCATCATCGACGACCCGGCAGAAGTCGCCCGACAGATGACCCAGGGCCTCAAGGCGGTGAAGCAGTTCCGTCGCGAACGCAATGACGCGTTCCATTTCAACTGGCTGCTGAAGATCGACGAAGGCTTCCAGCGCCCGTTCGACCCGACTCACGAAAACATGGCCAACCTCAAGCTCAGCCGTGACCTGCCACCCCACGAACTGGCCGCCAACCTGCGCCGTGCGTTCTCCGGCATCGTCGCCGGCAACGTCAAGGACAAGGGCATCCGCCTGATCGAAAAACACGGGCCATACCAGATCCGTGGCGATGCGGCCGTCATGCAGCCGCTGGATCAACTGCTCAAGGCCTTCGTCGCCCAGCACCGGATGAAGCTGCCGGGTGGTGCGGCTTATGTGCCGTGTTATCGAGTGGTTGCGTAAGCAAGTTAATGTAAATTGTTAAGTGCGAGCCGAAGCTGATGCTTCGGCTTGTTGCTTTCAGGGAGAGGTAAATCCACATGCGCCAACGCAACGCCGCCAGACTGCTGGTCATCAATTCCGAGCGTCAGGTTCTGCTGTTTCGTTTCCAGCACAAGGACGGCGCCCTTGCTGGCCGCGACTACTGGGCGACGCCCGGTGGCGGGCTGGAGGACGGTGAAACCTTCGAAGCCGCGGCGGTTCGGGAATTGTTTGAGGAAACCGGTATGCAGGTTAATGCGCTTGAAGCCAGTGTTGCGCAGGACTGCTTTGCGATGATGTTGCCCAGTGGCGAGACGGTGATGGCGGTGGAGCAGTACTTTGTCGTGCACGCTGAACGCGAGCAACTGACGCGCGATGGCTGGACGGCCGAAGAAGTACAGGTGATGACTGAACACAAATGGTGGTCGATCGCCGAACTGGAACAAACGACGGAGATTGTGTGGCCGCAGAGTTTGATAGATATGCTGGACAAGGCGTGAGGGGTTTTCAGTCAGGCAGGCCAAAACGTGGGTGACCTGAATGTTTTAGGCGCCTTTGAGGTGGCGATCCGACTTTCTGGCGGAGGGGACCTTAATCATTGCGGTGATCTTTTGGACGCCTTCGCCGGCAAGCCAGCTCCCACAGGGAATGTGTACGGCTCCCGATCAGGCCCGCCGCCTCGCTTTGGCTTTTGATTTTCTTGCGACTTCACGCCCTGGGAGATTGTTGTCGGAGTACATATCCGTTGCTGCGGTAACGGCCACTTATG
>NZ_APIO01000165.1:0-11318 GCF_000408945.1 Pseudomonas sp. G5(2012) | reverse complement strand
TAAGTGGCCGTTACCGCAGGAATGGATATGTACTCAGTCACAAAATCCCCATTGGCCGTCAGAACGCCTTCGCCGGCAAGCCTGGCTCCTACAGTAAGGGCGAAACCCAACCGTTACCGCAGGAATGGATATGTACTCAGTCACAAAATCCCCATTGGCCGTCAGAACGCCTTCGCCGGCAAGCCTGGCTCCTACAGTAAGAGCGAAACCCAACCGTTACCGCATGAATGGACATTTACTCAGTCAACCAACAATAGGTCGGCTATCAGGCCGCCTCAAGGGAGGTTGACGGGGTGGTCGCAAAATCACCACCCACGTCTGTCGGTCACACTGCCTGCATCTCAGAAGGGTTAGCGCAGTCCATCGGAGCGCAGTGCTGCGGGGGTGAATTCGAAGTTCTTGGCGGTCAGGCCGTACTCGGTGTTACGCGGTTCCTCGTTGCGCAACCCAACCACCATGTAGCGACCTGAGATCAAGTCGTACAGGGTTTCGGCGGCAAAGTAGCTGGCCTGTTCGTCGTATCGATACAGCGCATGCCCCTCCGCTACCCGCCATAGCTGGCCTTTCTGATCGTAATGATCGACTTCCGCCAGTTGCCAGGTGTCTTCGTCGAGGTACATATGACGCTTGGCGTAGACATGGCGCTGGCCAGGCTTGAGGGTCGCCTCCACCTCCCATACGCGGTGCAGCTCATAGCGGGTATGGTCAGGGTTGAGGTGCCCGGCCTTGACGATGTCGTCGTACTTCAGCGCAGAAGATTCCAGGCGATAGCTGTTGTAGGGAATGTACATTTCCTTCTTGCCAATCAACTTCCAGTCGTAGCGATCAGGTGCTCCGTTGAACATGTCGAGGTTGTCCGCCGTGCGCAGGCCGTCGGAAGCGGTGCCCGGCCCGTCGTAGGCCAGTTGCGGGGCACGTCGCACGCGACGCTGACCGGCGTTGTAGACCCAGGCGCGACGGGGCTCCTTGACTTGATCGATGGTCTCATGCACGAGCGCAACCGTGCCGGCCAATCGTGCTGGCGACGTCACGCGTTGCTTGTAGTAATACAACAGGTTTTGCGCGTCGCCGGCAGGCAGGTCGGTCACTTGCCGGGGGTACACTTGCTCTTCCTCGAAACGCACCGCCGTGTAGTCGCCGTTCACCTGTGGCGTGGCCTGGATGAAGCTGCGCTGATAGCTGCCGCCGAGATATCGCGTGATGTGGTTCCAGACTACCTCGACACCATTGCTCGGAATCGGAAACGCGTAGTAGCCGCTGTCGGCGAAGTTGGCCAGGTTGTTGCCATCGTCGGTTGACGTGACATGCAGGGCACTGTCCTTCGCCAGCTTCATGATGTCTGGCGGAATCGTCGCCGAACGATGGGTTGGGTAGACCGGTATCCGATAACTTTGGGGGAAGCGTTTGAACAGCGCCAACTGCCCGGCGCTGAGCTTGTCCTTGTACTGCTCGGCGTTCTGCGCAGTGATGATAAACAGCGGTTTCTCACTGGCGAAAGGGTCGGCGAGGAACCCGTTGGCGCCCACCTGGCCGGCATTTTTCGGCAGCCCGCCGGTCCAGGCCGGAATGCTGCCATTGGCATTGCCTTCTTTCTGCGCGCCAAGGGGGGTCAGGCTGGTGCCGAGCTGGTCAGCCTGCTGGGGCGAGACGGCGGCCATGACGCTGGAGGCCAACAGCATCAATGCAAGGGATGCGCTCGTGAACTGTGCGTATGCTTTCATGTTTTCAAAGGCTCCGGGATCAAAAGGTCACGCCGACGCTGAGCGACAGGTTGTCGCGGTCAATGTCGGTATTGAAGTCGCCGCCGAAGTAATCGGTGTAACTCAGGCTGACGGTGTAGGTGTTGCGGTAGTCGGCATCGAGGCCGACGCTCACGGCCTTGGAGCCTTCGTTGAAGGTCGGACCGTAGCCGTCGACATCGTGGGACCACGCCAGATTGGGGCTGAGGTTGACCCCGGCGAACACGCTGGTGTACTTCAGGGCGCTGAACGCCCGGTAACCCCAGGAGTTTTGCGTGTAGTAGCCGTGGCGCCCGGCCTGGCTCAAGTTGCCGAAGACCGAGTCGCGGCCATAACGCTGCTTGTCCAGGCCTTCCAGCCCGCCGATGTGGGTCATGCCGATTTCCACCGCCAGCGACATCGAATCGGCACCGATCACCGGATCGAACAGGTGCAGCAAGGTGGTCTGCGCCTGGGTGACTTCCTTGCGCTTCCAGCCCTGGATGACCTGCCCTTCTTCGGCGGGTACGGTCGGTTCGACGATGCTCCCGGTCAGTGCCTGGAACACCGGGTTCAGCGCACCGCCGGAGAGGTCGGCGGTGTTGATTGACAGTGGTTCATTGGGGCGGTAGCTGATTTCGCCGCTCCACGCCGTGCCGGTGGGAAGCACGGTGGCGAAACTCAAGCCGAACAGGTGGATGTTTTCCGGGTAATCGATGAAGTAGTGCGTATTGCCGGCGCCGGTGGCCAGGCCCAGGGCAAACTGCTCGTCCGACGGCAACGCGGCGAAACCCGGGTCGTTCTGGATGAAGTTGGCGACGCCGCTCTCGGTGCGCAAGGCGAACTTGGGCTTACGCGAGTGGTAGTTGATGTAATAGGCACCGTACTCCGTACCCTCGCCGAGCCAACGCAGGGCCAGACCGAACTGTCCGCTGTCGCGCGCCTCGTGGTCCTTGTCGCGCGGCAGGATGACGCCCTCGTTGCTGATGCGACGGTCGAGGATGTCAAAACCCAATCCGGCATTGGCGGCGATCGGCTCCAGCGGCGCGATGTCGGCCAAGCCGGCGTTGAGATTGCGATCACAGCCCTTGGGTACGGGGTCGGCCCCGAAGAAGGTGCCGCAGTTGGGCAGCGCGTAGGGCTTCCACTGCAACTGGTAGAAACCCTCGACGTTAAGGTTTTCCGTCAGGCTTTGGGAGACATAGAGCATGTTGACCGGAATCAGGCCTTCCTTGAGTTCCGAGCCCGGCCGGACCAGCGCCGAGACGTCCAGCGGGTTGATCGCGTTGATCGAGTTGCCGATGAACAGGCTTTCTCCCCAGCTCACCACCTGCTTGCCCAAGCGAACTTCCCCCGGACGATCGGCTAATTCGTAGCGTTGCGCGACGAACGCGTCGAGAAATTCGGCGCCCGAGGAACGCGTGGACATGACACGCCCATCGTCGCTGATATCCTTGAAGGGACGGTGTTCGTCCTGCAGCTCGAAGTCGTACCAGTATTTGCCCCGGACAAAAGCGCGGGTGTCGCCGTAGGACAGTTCGAGGTCATGCACGCCCTTGAAGATCTTCGAATAGGTTTCACCTTTCTTGAAATTCTGGCGCCCGTCGTCACCGGAGGTGGAGAAGCCGGTGCCGCCATTGTCGCTACCGATCAATTTGGACTCGGGTTCGGCCATGGCCCAACTGGCACCGATCGACAACGCCGAGTCGAATTGGCCGTGAAGCTCACCGAGGTCGAAGCTTGCGGCGCAAACCGGTGCCGTTGCCGCCGCCACGGCCATTGCCAGCAGGCAGCGCTTGAGAGGAGTGATATGCACAGACTTTTTTCCTTATTATTGATGTGTCACCCATCGGCGGGCTTTGGCTTCCCCGCCCGGCAAGGTCAGCCTTGTGTTTGCAGGAAACAGAGCACGGCCTGGCGCTCGCTGGCATTGCGCAGGCCACCGAACGCCATTGCCGTGTCTGGGAACATTTGTGCCGGGGAAGTCAGCCAACGATCCAGCTGTTCGACGGTCCAGGAGCTGTTCGCCCCGGCCAGGTCCTTCGAGTATTTGAAGCCCGGTATCGAACCGATGGGGCGACCGACCACGCCATTGAGGCGCGGGCCAACGCGGTCGGCGTCGAGGGCATGGCAGGCGGCACACTTGGTCTGGAACGCTTGTTGACCGGCGCCGGCATCGCACTCGGCAGCCGCAATGGCGTGACTGAGCGCCAGCAGCGACAGGCCGGCAAGCGGTTGAATCAGGTAGCGCATAAGAGGTTCCCCAGCAGTATTGGTGGTGAACCTAAGGTGACATCCGCGGGGGACTGACTAATCGCTGGTCAACGCCAGAGATTTGCCATTGGGCGCCATTCGATGGCGAAAGGCGCCTCGGGCATGGACGGCTCGATGCCGTCAGTGCGATGGAACGTACGGATCAGGCGTGCCGCTTTCGATAGGCGGGTATTTGGCCAGGCTCGTCTTCAAGGCGCCGACGATGCTCATCATGGGCGTGATCACCCAGGTGTTCTGCGCTGCCACGTTGTGTTCCTCGCGAAGGTCCGTAAGCAGGTTGTACAGACGCGGTAGCGCCAGTGTTTGCGGCGGATCGTACATATCGTCTTGCAAGATCAATTGCAGTTTCCAGTTACGCCATTTCACCGCCGACAGGCGATCGGCGACATAGGCCGGGAATCCTTCACGGTTGGATTTGGGCTGTTTGCCGGTGAAGAACGCCATCTGGTCGACCCCGTCCACGGCGCGGTCGGTGGGAACCTCGGCCCCTGCGGCATGGGCCAGGGTGGTGTAGAGATCGACGATATGGACGATCTCGTTGCTGACCTTGCCAGTCGATACATGACCTGGCCAACGCAGAATAAAGGGTGCCCGCAGGCTGCCCTCCATGGCGGTGAAGTAAGTGCCGCGCCACGGACCATTGGCACCCTGCCACGGATAGGTGGACTCGCCACCGTTGTCGCTGGCCAGCACTACCAGGGTATTTTTTTCGACCCCCGCCGCTTTCAGGGCATCGAGCACTTGTCCGGTCCGAAAGTCGATCTCGGCCAGCACGTCGGCCCATGAACCATTGCCTGTTTTACCGGCAAACGCCGGATTTGGCTGCGTAGGCATGTGGGGTTGCGAGAAGGACACGTAGGCGAAAAAGGGTTTGCCCGATTGTGCATTGTGGTTGATGAACGCCGTTGCCCGCTGGGTGATTTCTTCATCCATGGTTCGCCGGGTGTCGAGATCGAGTTTCTTGACGGCCTTTGGCGCCTCGCCCTTGCGGGCCTCGTAAATAAACTGCGCCGGCGCCAGCTTCTGGTCCCAGCCCTGTTTGCTACCAATGGCCGGCGTCAGGCCGCTGGCTACGTCCGAAGCCGACCACATGGCCTCATCGTAGGTACGCGGCACGCCGTACCATTCGTCAAATCCCTGCTGGGTCGGAAAGCGCTCCTCGCTGCTGCCCAGGTGCCACTTGCCCCAGATGCCCGTCGCATATCCCTTCGCCGACAGCAGCTCAGGCAAGGTGACTTCCCACAGGGTCAGGCCATCGGGCTGGCCGGGACGAGGGACCTTGTACGTCCCGGAGCGGATCGGAAAGCGGCCGGTCATCAACGCCGACCGCGAAGGCGTGCACTGCGCCTCGACGTTGAAGTCGGTGAAACGCATCCCTTCAGCGGCCAGTTGGTCGATGCGCGGCGTCTCGGCCCCGCGCAGCGCGCCGCCGCCATAAACACCGAGTTCGCCATATCCGAGGTTGTCGAACAGTAAGACGACGATGTTGGGCGCCGCGTCCTGGGCAACCACAAACGGACTCGCCAACAGAACACCTGGCAAGGCCAGGCATGCCAATAGGTTTCTCATTTCAATCTCCAGTGCGCGATGGTTGTCGGCATGACAATCGCCAGCGTGGCCAGACCATAGGCCGCCCCCCACTGCCGTAATTGCCCGCGGATGCCAGACACTTTTCATTCGGCGCCAATTTCTCGCGCCCCACCTAAGGAGGGGGGAGCGGCGTTGCGTCACTTGTTAGGATTCGCTCGGGATTGTGCATGCCATCGTTTTTGCTGATCCCCGATTTCACGCGAACGGGATCCACCCGCCGTGCCAGGAGCGATTTCGTATGTCTCGTCTGAAACACACCGTTTATGCCGAAGCCCTGCTGCAGCGTCATGCCGACATTTTTCGCCCTCACCTGGCGACCGTCGGCCTGGACGAAGGGCTACTGGAACGACCGGATGCCACCATTCCGCTGAGCCAATACAACGCCCTGCTGGAAGTCGCCGCCGCCCATGGCGACGCCAGCCTCGGGTTGCGCATGGGCCTGGGTTTGCTGTGCAGCGGTATCAACAGCAGCCTGTTGGGCGGGGTCGGTCATGCCGCGCGCAGCGCACCGGACGTGCGTGCGATGCTTGTATCCGCCAGCCGCTACATCGTGGTGCACGCCCAGGCCAATGAGCTCGACTGGTGCCTGCAGGCGGGTCGTCTGGAAATCAGCTACCAGATCACCGACCCCAGTGTTCTGCACCGGCGCCAGGACGCCGAGTTCGCTATCGGAACGCTGTACGCCCTTTTGCGCGAGATCACCGGTGAGCGGTTTGCGCCGTTACGTGTCGATTTCGCGCATCCGCAGCCGGTCGATATCGAACTGCACAAGGCTGCGTTCAAATGTCCATTGCGTTTCGACCAGCCGAAGAACGTGATGGCCTGGCCCGGCGAGATGCTTGATCAACCCTTGGTGACGGCCGATCCGCGCCTGTTCCAGGCATTGTTGCCGGGGCTGGAGGCCGAGCGCCGCCGCCGGTTGGCCGACACCGACCTGACCACCCGGATCGGCATGGTGATTGAAGCCAACATCAGCAACGGCAAGATCGGCATCGATCAGGTGGCGCGCCACCTGTGCATGAGCAAGCGCACACTGCAACGGCGGTTGCAGGAACTTGAAGTGGAATTTGCCGAGTTGGTGGAGGAAATACGCCAGGCGCTGGCGATCGATCTCGTTCGCCAGTCCCCACAAAGCCTGACGGAAATAGCCCAGCGTCTGGGCTATAACGAGGCCAGTTCTTTCACCCGCGCATTCCGTCGCTGGGTCGGGATGACGCCGCGGGAATTTCGTCAGCAAAAGCCTGAGTAAGGAAGCCGGCGGGGATGCGCCCCGCCGGCCGGTTCGTCAGCCCAACAGTTTGTGCGTGCGCAATGCAGCCTGGCTGCCGGCACTGATAGCGCCGTCAATGAAACCGCGCCAGCCTTCGCCGTGGTCGCCCTGGCCAAACACCACACGACCGCGATCCTTCTGGAAGTGATCGTAGTACTTGCGTATCCAGTTAGGCTTGTAGCTGCAATAGGTGCCGCGGGCATACGGGTCCAGGGTCCATTCGTAGCCGTAACAGGCTTCGACTTCGAGGTCCGGATAGAAGGAGCTCATCATCGCCTGCACGGCGTCACGGTCCTGGATATCGAGTTTTGCAGGGTCGGCGCCAAACCCGACGAACAGGGTGTGATCCTCGGCCTTGGCATAGGTCGCCAATACGTTGATCGGGTGAGCGGAACCGGCGAGGCCGAGCCGCTTGCCCGCTTCCGGCAACTTGCCCTTGGTGCGCACGAACACCTTGATGCCACTGCCAGTGTGTTTTTCCTCCGCCGCCTGGACCAGCGCCGGATCCAGCGCCGGGGTGAACGCGATACGCGGCAACACGTTCATCGGGACTGTTACGATCACCGCACCGGCACGGATCACCTCCCCGCCTTCGGTGGTAATCAGCACGCGCTTGCCCTGCTCTTCGACCTTGGCCACCGGTGTGGACAAGCGCACCTGCGGCTTGCCGTCCTCGATCATCGCGTTGATCAGGCTGATGGTGCCGTCCTTGAAGCTGTAGCGACCACAGGCATCGACGAAAGCTGTCATGTTCCAGCCGGGCAGCGACCACCAGCGCGCCGTTTCCAGATAGGACGTGCGATCGCTGGTGGTATGGGCGATACCGGCAACATAGGCATCGATGAAGCTGCGCTCCAGCGGCGTCAGCTTCAGTTGCGCAAAACGGTCAGCGCCGGTCATGCCATCGACGGCGAGCAGTTGCTCCCAGGTATGCTTGGCGTCGTAGGGACGCTCCCAGAGCTTGGGCGCATCGGCGAAGAAGTCCTTTACCGCCTTCGAAATACCGATTAATTCCTCAAGCTTTGGCTCGACGGCCTTGCCTTCGTGAATAATGCGCACCGTCTGCTGTTCTTCGACAAACGGCTCCGGCGTCTCTTTGAGTTCCAGGCCGTAGCGCTGTACTTCGGCCCAGACGTTGGGCTGCGTCCAGTGGATCCAGGTTCCGCCCAACTCGACCTTGTGACCGGCAAACTCACTGCTGAACGTACGCCCGCCGAGCCGGTTGCGAGCTTCGAGAATCACGGTCTTGTAGCCGTTCTTCATGCTCTCGCGCGCCGCGGTGACGCCGGCAAATCCGCCGCCGATGACCACTACGTCGTAATCGCAATCAGCGCATTTGGCGCCGCCCTTGTCACCGGCCACCGCGGTACCGATCGAAACGGCACCCGCCGACACCGCTGCCCCTGCCGCACCGACAACGCCGGCATTTCTGAGAAACTTGCGGCGACTTACGCCCTGCCCCTGCTTGTTATCCATACCCCACCTTTGAATGTCGTCATGATGCCTGTTGGCAGTCTGGGGTAAACATGACAGAAGACGGGGCGCAGCAATTGTCAGGGGATGCCAATGATTTAGCCTTGGGTGCCAAGCACGTTTTCAAGCGTCGTGGTCGACTGTTACCGGTACCGGGGCCTCGGGGTGCGTGCCTCCTTGGTCGATTGCGTTCAATTCGATAGAGGAATGACCACGGATAACCAGGTGTTCCAGCCTTCTGCCCGATTCTTCGCATCGAACTCGTAGTAGCCCTTGAGGTTGGCGTACCAAAGGTCTTTACCGACTTTGAAGAAGTGCCCGGCTTGGGGCCCAATGCCATTGACCCTGGATTTGAAATCACCAAAGGTGGCACCGCTGCCGCTATCGCCGGTGACCTGCTGGTAGACATAGCCAACCAGGCCCAGGTGAGTCTGGTCATTGATGAAGTGCGAGGCGCTCAGGTCAAGGTGGGCATCGACACCGTTCTGATAGTCGATATCGCTGTTTTCCCAGTTGTACGTCAGTCCCGCCACGGCGGAAAACTCGTTCTTCTTGTCAAAATAGGTGTAGCCGCCTCCCGCATCCAGAGCGGCGTGACCCAGGCCGATGTTAACCAGGCGATTGGGGTCGTAGGCACCGACCGGAATGTCTCCCATGCTGTAGGCAATGAAATTGTGAACGCCATGGTTCCATTTCAGGGTGCCCATCACATAAAGGTCGCTGCCGCCTTTCAACGTGTCGTCGGTACTGCCGGAGACGGTCCGGCCCCGCGGGCCTGTCAGCGTGAGATCGACACTGCCTTCGGAGCGCGCCACGGCTGCGCCCATTGCCAGGGCAGCCTGAGCGCCGAGCAAAGGCTCGGCGAAGGTGTAGCTCGGGAAGGCGAACAGGATATCCGCTGTCGCATCCAGGCCAACCGTTGTCAGTCCGCCTCGGGGAACGGGTTTGCTGGCGTCGTCCTTGGCGTGGGCGTGGTAGTAGATCAGCGGCAGGCTCCAGCCGGGCTCGGTGGGTACCGCCGCCAACGCGCCGAACTGGCCTGGCAGCCAGAAACCGATACCGCCGTTATCCGCCTGGGCCAGCATGGCGGGCAGTAAGGCCAGCAGGCCCAATGCAAGTCTGTTCCCTGTTGTCATCGAAGCCCTCGACTCACTGCAAACCCATGGCTGACTGCGCAATGGTTACAGAGGCTGTTACGCAAAACGCCATTTATTGGAGGGGTTTTTTTCGTTGCCCCTGCCTACGGCACATCCATTGACTTTAGCACCGACACCGCGAGCCTCCCCCCTCTCCAGAGGGGGGGCGCGGCACACCTTGGCCCCCTTCCTAGAATGCGTTTTCCACCAGCCAGAACAAACAACGGAGACCACAATGAAGATGAATTTTTCCAGGGTCATGGCTCAGGTTGCGCAACGCTATGCCAGCCAGGAGGCGTTGGTGAATGTGGAGCGCAACCGGCGTTATCGCTTTGATCAGTTGCATCGGCTGACCAATCGCATCGCCAACGCCTTGCGTACGCGCCTGCATTTGCAGCGTGGCGACACGGCTATGTGCATCCTGGAAAACGACAATCTGTCGTTGCTGCACGCCTGGACAGCGTTTAAAGGCGAAGCAGCGATTGCGCATACGAACTTTCGCGATTCCCTTGAAGAACATCGCTGGCAGGTGGAGTTCATCGCGCCCAAGGTCATTTTCATCGAGCTCACGTTGTTGCAGCGCTACCGCGAAATGCTGTGCGCCAGCGGTGCCGTCGTGGTGTGCATGGATGAGCCTCCCGCCGATTGTGGCTTCGCGCAGTCCTTCTGGACGTTGCTGGAAGGGGTATCGGATGAGGAGCCTGATGTCGAATCCGATGTGTACCAGGACACGCTGATCTACCGCTTTACCGGCGGCACCACCGGCAAGAGCAAATGCGCCCGCTACACCATCGATAACTGGCTGGCGGCGCGCGACTCGATGTATGCCGACAGCGAGCAGAGCCAGGCCCTCAACGAACACACTCGCTACCTGCACATTGCGCCCATCAGCCATGGCTCGGGGTTGTCGCTGTTGCCCACGCTGTTTCGGGGCGGGTGCACCGTTACCCAGAACGCCGCCGACCTCAAGGCATGGTGCAGCAATGTCGAAGCGGAGCGGATTACCACGGCGCTGATGGTGCCGACGCTGGTGGGTTGGCTGCTGGAGTTGCCCGAGGCCACGCAATACGATCTGTCGAGCTTGCAGACCCTCTATTACGGCGCGGCGCCTATGAGCCCGAGCAAGCTCAAGCAATCGCGGGAGCGTTTCGGCAACATCTTTTTCCAGCTGTACGGCGCCACCGAATGCGCCCAGGCGGTGTGCACCCTGACCAAGGCCGACCACCTCTGTGCGGTCGAAACGGGACGCCTGGCCTCTGCCGGACGGCCTGCCACGGGCATCGAATTGAAGATCGTCGATGAGGCGGGCAATCGCGTTGCCAATGGCGTCACCGGTGAAATCTGGCTACGTGGGCGCGGAACCATCAGCGGCTATCACAACAATCCCCAGGGCACCGCTGCTGAGTTCAGCGAGGGTTTCTGGAAGTCTGGTGATCTGGGCTACGTGGACGAGGCCGGTTATGTGTTCATCGTCGATCGCAAGAAAGACGTGATCATTACTGGAGGGTTCAATGTCTACGCCGTGGAGGTCGAATCGACGCTCAATAGTCACCCCGCGGTGTCGATGTCGGCTGTGGTCGGCATTCCCCATGACAAGTGGGGTGAGGCGGTACATGCCGAAGTCGTGCTTAAACCGGGAATGATCGTCGCTGAAGAAGAACTGATCGCCCTGGTCAAGGAGCGCCTTGGCCGCTTCAAGGCACCCAAGTCGGTGAAACTGGTGGAGGCCCTGCCCTTGAGCGCTGTTGGCAAGGTGCTGCGGCGACAGGTTCGTGAGGGGTACTGGGTGGATCAGTCTCGGCGAGTTTCTTGATCTGATCGTTCCGACGCGCAGCAAAGGAATGCCGCCAGGGACGC
>NZ_APIO01000164.1:0-8100 GCF_000408945.1 Pseudomonas sp. G5(2012) | reverse complement strand
GATTAAATTCCAAAACCCCTGTCTGCTCACGCAGACAGGGGTTTTGTCGTTTTGGGCCTACGAAAAGAGCTTCAGCACATTGCTCATCGAGTAGCCGGTCACTCAATGTGAGACAGCACCGGGATGAATCGATGGAAGCCGGATAAAGCTACCCACCATCGCCCAGACTCGCGCGGCATCGGCGTGCAAAAGAGCCTGGGGATGGTTATAGCGGGCTGGGAGTCGGGGCCGGGGGATGTTGTAAGCAGATTATGCGTGGATGATGAGCGACGAAATGTTGCGGCAAGTGAAGTCACCCTCAGGCCTGCCGCTGCCTTTGCTACGAGGTTTTTCTGTTCCTGGCTTCCGGACTGTTGAGGTACCGGGTGATGACCTCGACTCCACGATTGAGATGGTTGACCAGCAGCCTCACCGATCCTTCGACATCCCGCGCCTCGGCGGCCCGCCACATGGCCCGGTGATCTTCCTGTGATAACTTGCCCAGGCCCATGGCCTCAAGGTTGAAGCGCAGGAAGCGTTCTTCTTCGTTCAACCCGTCCTCCACCAGTTTGAGCAACCGGCGATTGGGTGCCTTGCTGTAGAGCGACATATGAAAGAGGCGGTTCAGCCGGCCGATTTCGGTGTAGTCCTGTTCCGTCTCCAGCTGGTCGATGTAAAGCGCGGCCTGTTCGAGATCCGCCGCCTCAAGCAATGGCACCGACAGGCGCAGGGCTTCGGACTCCAGTAAAATCCGCAGTGCATAGGTCTCCACTGCATCGCCCTGGACCAGTGGGGCGACCACAGCACCTTTGTGGGCAACCACATTGAGCAATGACTGGGCTTCGAGTTGGCGTAACGCTTCGCGCACAGGCATGCGGCTGACACCGAAGAGATCGGCCAGGTCTTGCTGGCGCAGAGCGATGCCACACGGCAGCCGACCGTCCAGGATGGCCGAACGCAAGGTTTCCTCGATGACCGAGCGCGCCAAGTGAGCGGCAATGGGGCCGTTGACCTTGATGCTGCTGAGAGGGTTGGCTTTTCGTGTCACTACAACGCACCCTGATTGACTGAGTTATTTTTGGATCCAACTGACACTAGTGACTGCCTGAAAGCTTGTCAAACGATCAGCAAATTGCCTATTTCAAGTTTAGCGCGCCATCGCTGATCTCACGGTGCCATTGTTTTTTGCCGTACTAACCTACACCATCAACCGACTTTCCAACTGCCTACCCTGGATGCCTCGCATTGGCGGTACGTTTTTTCCCGATTCCACGGATGCTGCGCTGGCTGTCCTGCGCGTTGTTGCTGGCTGGCGTGATGCTGGGCGGGCTGCATGCCGATTGGGATTTTTCTCTGATCAGTCGTCGGGCGCAGGCATTGTACGGACCTTTGGGTCCAGGCCAGCAACGCATAGATGATTGGCAGCATCTGCTGGCCAGCCAGAAGCAGCTTGGCGAGCTTGAACAGTTGAACGTGGTCAACCGGTTCGTCAACAAGCAGTTGCGCTACGTCGAAGACATCGATTTGTGGCAGCAGGTCGATTATTGGGAAACGCCAATCGAAGCCCTGTGGAAAGGTGCCGGCGACTGCGAAGATTACGCCATCGCCAAGTATTTCAGCCTGCGCCATCTTGGCGTTTCCAGTGACAAACTGCGCATTACCTACGTCAAGGCCCTGCGTCTGAACCGGGCACACATGGTGCTGACCTACTATTCGAGTCCAGAGGCGATGCCGTTGGTCCTCGATAGCCTGATCGATACCATCCAGCCCGCCAGTCAGCGAACGGATCTGCTTCCGGTCTACTCCTTCAATGCAGAAGGCCTGTACTTGCCCGGCGCCAAAGGTAACAAGAAGGTTGGTGATACCAAACGCCTGTCGCGTTGGCAGGATGTGCTGAAAAAAATGCAGGCCGAAGGTTTTCCGGTCGAAACGACTAACTAGGAGCTCACGCTCAGATGTCTTTGTTCAAACAGCTGTTGATCGCTATCTGTCTGTTCCTGGTGGTCGCCTTTACCGGCAGCTTCATGGTCAGCCTGGAAAGTTCGCGCACCCAGTACGTCAACCAGTTGCGTTCTCACGCCCAGGATGGCGCGACGGCTTTGGCGGTGTCCCTGACGCCGAACATCGACGATCCGGCGATGGTCGAGTTGCTGGTCAGCTCGCTGTTCGACAGCGGGTATTACGCCAGCATCCGCGTGGTCGATTTGAGCGACGACAAAGTCATCGTCGAGCGCAGCGGTATGCCGGCGGTCAACAATGTACCGCAATGGTTCATCAAGCTGATCGGCCTGGAAGCGGCCGGTGGCGATGCGATCGTCAGCCGCGGTTGGGAGCAGGCCGCGCGGGTCGAGGTGGTCAGCCACCCGATGTTTGCCTTGGCCAAGCTTTGGCAGAGTGCGCTGGGCAGTCTCGGTTGGCTGCTGCTGTGTGGCGCGGTGAGCGCCGTCTTGGGTGCATTGCTGTTGCGTCGACAATTGAAACCCCTGGATTACATGGTCAAGCAATCCCACGCGATTGCCCGCCGGGAATTCCTCAGCCTGCCGGATTTGCCGCGTACCCCTGAATTGCGCCGCGTCGTTCAAGCAATGAACCAGATGGTCGAGAAGCTCAAGGCACTGTTTCAGGAACAGGCCGAACGCAGTGAAAGACTGCGGATCGAGTCTTATCAGGACAACCTGACAGGGCTGGCGAACCGTCGTTATTTCGAGATGCAGTTGAACGCACGGGTGAGCAATACCGAGCAGGCCAGCTCGGGTTATCTGCTGTTGCTGCGGGTCAACGATCTGGCGGGTTTGAATCAGCGCCTGGGTGGTCAGCGGACTGATGAGTTGTTGAAGGCAGTCGGGCTGCAATTGTCTCGCGAGTGCGCCAAGTACCCGGAAACACAAAACCTGGTCACGCGCATTCGAGGCGGTGAGTTTGCCGTCTTGGCGCCAGGGCTGGTACGCGAAGAAGCGTTGCAATTGGCACGCAGCCTCGACAGTGCCTTGGCGAGCCTGCACGCCACTGGCGCCACCGACGTTGCGCCGGTGGCCTCAATCGGACTGGCCCCCTTTGCCCATGGCAATTCGCCGCAGGCGGCGCTCGGGTTAGCGGATCAGGCATTGGCCCAGGCGCAGAGCCAGGGTGAGCCGAGCTGGGCGTGCCTGGACCATGGCGCATCGACTCATGTGGCTGAAGACCATCATGCGTGGCACAACCTGCTCGATCAGGCCATGACTCAACGGCGCTTCGAATTGTTCTTCCAACCGGTGGTTGCCGCCCAGGACACTCAGCTGGTGCTGCACTACAAGGTGCTTTCGCGCTTAACTGATGCCGAGGGCCAGATCATTCCCGCCGGACGCTTCCTGCCGTGGCTGGAGCGTTTTGGCTGGACTGCGCGGCTGGACCGCCTGATGCTGGAGTTGGTGCTTGAGCAGATGGCTGACCATGAAGAGTCGCTGGCGCTGAACCTGTCGTCGGCTACCCTGGCTGACCCGCAGGCGCTGAATAAAGTCTTTGAGCTATTGCGTTCGCATTCGAACCTGGGGCCGCGGTTGACGCTGGAGATCGGTGAGGAACAATTACCGGAGCAAACGGTGCTCGAGGAGCTGACGCGACGCCTGCGTGAGTTGGGGTTCTCATTGAGCCTGCAACGTTTCGGCGGACGTTTCAGCATGATCGGCAACCTGGCACGGCTAGGGTTAGCGTATCTGAAGGTCGATGGCAGCTACTTCCGGGCGATTGATTGCGAGAGTGACAAGCGTTTGTTCATCGAGGCCATCCAGCGGGCGGCGCACAGCATTGACCTGCCGTTGATTGCCGAGCGGGTCGAGACAGAAGGGGAGTTGTCGGTGATTCGCGAGATGGGGCTTTATGGGGTTCAGGGGCAATTGTTCGGTGCGCCAAAGCCTTGGTGTAGGAGCGAGCTTGCTCGCGATGGAGGGTAACGGTGACGCGGGGCACCTGACGCCCCGCGGCGTCCTCACGTTTTTCGTCGGAACGCCGCCCGGAGCATGCTCGCTCCTACATCTAGAGGGCGGCAGGCCTAGATCAATCCTGCCTCATCATCATCGATCAAATGACTTAATCCGCCCAACGCCTCACGGGCCTGGGTCCGGTCCATCAACTTGGCCTGTGCGGCCGGTGGCAGGTCGGTCACACGGATCACGCCTTTGCTGGTCAGCACCTGGATCAAGTCGTCGAGTACGCGGATCATTTCCAGGTCGCTTTGCTTGAGCTGCTTGAGGCTGACCTCCATCGTTTCGTTGGCGTACCAGGCCTGGATTTCATGATGATCGGCCGGCAGCGTTTCCGTGGCTTCGGCATAGGCGGCAGCTTCCACGCGAACCAATTGGCCTTGCGCATCGCGTTGCACGTAAAACATTTGGCATCCCTCAGAAATGGTCCAGCATCATGCTGTCAGCAGCATAGGCCAACTGCAGGCGAGTATGCGGCGTGATGACGAAATCGTCACCGGGCTGTTGATTGCAAACGTGACGGCCGCCCGCTGTGGGCGACCGTCAGTCAGCCATCAGCTGTTGTTGTGATCGATCTTGATCGTCGGATCGCTACCGGCAATCAGATTGTGCAAGTTGGCGCTGGACCAGTTGTTACCTTCGAGTTTGATCGTCACGTCCGGCTTGGCCGCTGTAGCGTTGGCACTGTTGAAGTTGCCAGCGGAATTGACCTGCAGGGACGATACACCGTCCACCGTGGTGATCTTCAGATAGTTGTCGATGGTGCTGCCACTTTCACCCTGCAACAGATCACGCAGGTCGATGCGATCGCCCTGGCTGGCATTGAAGTCCTTGATCACGTCGGTGCCGGTGTCGCCAGCCTTCCAGACGAAGGTATCGCCACCCAGGCCGCCAATCAGCGTGTCGTCACCCTTGCCACCCAGGAGGGTGTCATTGCCGTCGCCACCATCAAGCAGGTCTTTTCCGGTACCGCCGAGCAAGAGGTCATTGCCGCTGCCGCCGTAGAGTTTGTCGTCGCCACCCAGGCCGAAAATGATGTCGTTGCCGGCACCACCCAACAGACTGTCGTCGCCATCGTGAGCGCCAGACACATCGAACACGTCGGTGTGCTCTGTAATGTACTGGTGCACGTTGCTGGTGGTCACTTTGCTGACATCTACGCCGGTTTCCTTGGCAACGAATGCCTGCATCGCCTGGTAACCCTCGCCGGCAATGCCGTTGAAGCTGACCAGGTCACCGAAGATGATGTCATTGCCATCACCCGCATTGACCGTGTCGTCACCCGGCAGGGTCGCCTCGGTGTGGCCGAGGATGGCATTGGCCAGGTTGCTCGGATCGATATTGGTTTGTGGCTTGCTGTCCGTGTCGAACGGAATCAGGTCGGCCGGCTTGATCGCGCCGTTCAGACCGATCGCTTCGACCTGCGACAACTTACTGAGCAACAGGAAGCTGCTGCTGGCGTTATCGGCCGTATCGTCGTCGGTGTAGCTACCTTTACCGGCGGTGTACGAGATCTCATAGGTGCCGTCACCCTGCGCACGGATCGTGCCGATGGTGCCGTCCTTGGTCCAATTGCCCCCCGGCGAGTCTTCGGTCCACTTGTTGATCTTGCCACTGCTGGTAATCAGCTGGCGGCTGACTCCACCCAGGGTGATATAGGCGGTATCGCCCAGCTTGTAGTTATTGACGCTCAGGTAGTCATCCAGTCTGCCATCGACTACTTTGGAGCTTTTGAAGTCAGCGACTATCGGGTTGGTCGATTCGCCGGATTGGTAGTAGGTGGGCACCCCGTCAGTGATGAAGTAAGTGAGGTTGGTGGCGCCGATATTGCCCTTGGCCTGAGTACTCTGGAAGAAGTTGGCCGTGGTTTTGAACACGTCCTCGTAGTTGGTGCCACCGCCAGACGCCATCGATCTGACGATGGCCTGCAGTTGATCCAGTGCGCCGGAGTCATTCAGGTTGACCGTAACGGTGGTGTTCACGGTGTCATCGAAGGTCGCCAGGAAAATGTTGACCGTCCCCGAAGTGTTCGCACCCAGGCTTTGCTTGAGGGTGCTGAACATCAGGCTCAGCGAGTTCTTCGCCGCCTGGATCGAGGTGTCCATACTGCCGGAAGTGTCGACCATGAACGCGATGTTGTAATTCTTGCCCTGAACCACGTTTAGGCCAGCGACGTCGGCAACGATGATGTCGTTGCTGTCGGTGCCGACGATATTGTCGTCCTTGGTCGTGCCCATGACCGGGTTGTAGGTCGCTGGGTAGATGGTCACTGGAAGCTCGGCCGACGATGGCGCTGAGCCGCCCAGCATTTCGGTGGAGGTCGAAGTCACCGTCAGGTTGAACGAGTTGCTGTAGTACGGCGGCGGGGTGATGGTCAGCGAGCCGAGGTTCCAGCCGGTGACATCCGCCTCGCTATTGCTCGCGGTAGCCGTGAAGGTATGTCCCGCGCCATCGCCGAGCACGGAGCCCGCCGGAATCCCGCCGATCTTCACGCTCAGGCTTTCAGAACCGTCGCGGTCGGTCAGTTCGGTGCTGATGGCCGACAGTTTGATGCTGCCGCCCTCTGGCCCGGTGTTGAGCTTGTAGCCGTCGTAGTAGCCTTCGCCATTGCTGCCATGCAGGTCGGAGACCGTCACGCCTGCATTGATCAGGTCGTTGACGCCGGTGTAGATCGGCACGCCAGCATTGTTCAGGTCGAGCACCTGACCGTTGTCCACCCTGAGGTTGACGTCGTAGCTGCCCGGGCCGCTCTGGTTGTGGTGGTAGATGTCCAGGGTGTAGTAGCCGCTGGTGGTTGGCGTGAACGAGCCGCTGATCGTCCCGCCGGCACCCCACAGGGCACTGGCCACGTTTTTGCCGCCAATCGTCACCAGCAGACTGTCGTCCGCGGTGCCGCTGAAGGTGTAGATCTTGCCGGCTTCGAGGTAGATCAGGCCGGAGGTTTTTGAGGCGATACCCGCCGTCACACTGCTTTCCTGCACATCGGTCACGGTACCTTTGCTGTTGGCAGTGCCAGCCGCATCGATCACCGATTTCAGGGTGTTGGTCGGCGCACCGCTGCCCGTACCGTTGTAGCCGGTGTTTAGGGCGGTCAGGCCAGTCCAGATCTCCTTGATCAGGCCTGTCGAGTTCACGTTGTTGCCCGTGATACTCAGGGTGGGTGCGTCGGCTTGCGGGGTGATGTCGACTTTCAGAGTCGCTTCGTTGCCCAGGTTGAAACCGTCGGTAGGTTTGAACTTGATCTGCGCGTAGTCCGCTGCCTTGTTGCCGACCCCGGTGCCGCCATAACCATCGGCACCCGACTCGTTGCGTGCCGGCACGAAGGTCAGTTTGCCCAGGGCGATATCCGCCTGGCTGATGACCTGCCCGACCACCACCTTCACGCCGTTGAACAACAAATCGCCACCGCCCGTTACCTGGGTGATGGTGATGCCCAGCGGGCTGTCGTTATCGACATCGGTGACCTTGAAGTTGTCCCAGGTCAGGGTCAGGGTCTTGTCTTCGAGGCCGGTAACTGCGCCGCCAGTGGTCACCGGTGCATGGTCGTTGTCGACGATGGTGGTGATGACATAGGTTTTGCTCGAGTCGATCACCAGATTCTCGAAGTTGCCGCCGATGGCTTTGTCGATGGTGATGATGAAGTTCTCGGAGCCTTCGACCAGCTTGTCATCGATGGTGCTGATGTCGAAACCGACGCTGTTGCTGTTGGCCGGAATCTTGATTGTCATGACACCATTTAGGTCTGAACCGTCGACCGCAGTACCCGTGTACTTCAGGGTCACCGTGACTTCGGCCTGAGAGGTATTGCTCAGGTTCAACGTGTAGTGCGCGGATTGGCCTTCGATGACCGATGCCGCACCACTGATACCCACGGTGGTTACGTCGCCTTGGCCCGATGGCTCGTCGGTGACGGTGGTGGTCAGGGTGGTGTCCTTGAGCGTCAGTTTTTCAAAGTTGTCAGCACCGGTGACCGACTCCAGCTTGTTGACGATCGCGTCCTGGCCACCGGTGAAGATGTCGTCCTTGGCGGTAACGACTGCAGTGCCGCTGGTGCCATTGGCCGGGATCTTGATCTCGGTGCCGTCGGTGAGTTTGAAGGTCAACTCGCCGTGGCTGGCCATCGGCAGGCCGGCGGCGTTGGTCAGGGTCACGGTGTAGGTGA
>NZ_APIO01000163.1:0-2642 GCF_000408945.1 Pseudomonas sp. G5(2012) | reverse complement strand
GCCATGCTCAACACCCTCGGCTTCGACTCCCTCGAAGCCCTGAGCGCCAGCGTCATTCCCGACAGCATCAAGGGCACCAGCGTGCTCGGCCTGGAAGACGGCCTGAGCGAAGCCGACGCCCTGGCGATGATCAAAGGCATCGCCGGCAAGAACCAGCTGTTCAAGACTTTCATCGGCCAGGGCTACTACGGCACCCACACGCCGTCGCCGATCCTGCGCAACCTCCTGGAAAACCCGGCCTGGTACACCGCCTACACCCCCTACCAGCCGGAAATTTCCCAGGGTCGCCTTGAAGCCCTGCTGAACTTCCAGACCCTGATCAGCGACCTCACCGGCCTGCCGATCGCCAACGCCTCCCTGCTCGACGAAGCCACCGCCGCCGCCGAAGCCATGACCTTCTGCAAGCGCCTGAGCAAGAACAAGGGCGGCCACCAGTTCTTCGCCTCCGTGCATTGCCACCCGCAGACCCTTGACGTGCTGCGCACCCGTGCCGAACCGCTGGGCATCGAGGTGGTGGTCGGTGACGAGCGCGAACTGAGCGACGTGTCGCCGTTCTTCGGCGCCCTGCTGCAGTACCCGGCGAGCAACGGTGACGTGTTCGACTACCGCGAGCTGACCGAGCGCCTGCACGCCGCCAACGCCCTGGTGGCCGTGGCCGCCGACCTGCTGGCCCTGACCCTGCTGACCCCGCCGGGCGAATTCGGTGCCGACGTGGCCATTGGCAGCGCGCAACGCTTCGGCGTGCCGCTGGGCTTCGGTGGCCCGCACGCGGCGTACTTCTCCACCAAGGATGCGTTCAAGCGCGACATGCCGGGCCGTCTGGTCGGCGTCTCGGTGGACCGTTTCGGCAAGCCGGCCCTGCGCCTGGCGATGCAGACCCGCGAGCAGCACATCCGCCGCGAGAAGGCCACGTCCAACATCTGCACCGCCCAGGTGCTGCTGGCCAACATCGCCAGCATGTACGCCGTGTACCACGGTCCGCAGGGCCTGACGCAGATCGCCCAGCGTGTGCACCAGTTGACCGCGATCCTGGCCCAAGGCCTGAAAGCGATCGGTCTGAACGTCGAGCAAGAACACTTCTTCGACACCCTGACCCTGAACACCGGCGCCAACACCGCAAAACTGCACGAGCAGGCCCACGCCCAGCAGATCAACCTGCGCGTGGTCGACGCTGAACGTCTGGGCCTGTCCCTGGATGAAACCAGCACCCAGGCTGACGTCGAAACCCTGTGGGCGCTGTTCGCCGCGGGCCAGGCCCTGCCGGACTTCGCCGCCCTCGCCGCCGCCACGCAAGCGACCCTCCCGGCCGCGCTGCTGCGCCAGTCGCCGATCCTCAGCCACCCGGTGTTCAACCGCTACCACTCGGAAACCGAGCTGATGCGCTACCTGCGCAAGCTGGCGGACAAGGACCTGGCGCTGGACCGCACCATGATCCCGCTGGGTTCGTGCACCATGAAACTCAACGCCGCCAGCGAAATGATCCCGGTGACCTGGGCCGAATTCGGCGCCCTGCACCCGTTCGCCCCGGCCGCACAAAGCGCCGGCTACCAGCAGCTGACCGATGAACTGGAAGCGATGCTCTGCGCCGCCACCGGCTACGACTCGATCTCGCTGCAGCCGAACGCCGGTTCGCAAGGTGAATACGCCGGCCTGCTGGCCATCCGCGCCTACCACCAGAGCCGTGGCGAAGACCGTCGCGACATCTGCCTGATCCCGTCCTCGGCCCACGGCACCAACCCGGCCACTGCACAGATGGCCGGCATGCGCGTGGTGGTCACCGCCTGCGACGCCCGCGGCAACGTCGACATCGAAGACCTGCGCGCCAAGGCCATCGAGCACCGCGAGCACCTCGCCGCGCTGATGATCACCTACCCGTCGACCCACGGCGTGTTCGAGGAAGGCATCCGCGAAATCTGCGGCATCATCCACGAGCACGGCGGCCAGGTGTACATCGACGGCGCCAACATGAACGCCATGGTCGGCCTCTGCGCCCCGGGCAAGTTCGGCGGCGACGTCTCGCACCTGAACCTGCACAAGACCTTCTGCATTCCCCACGGCGGTGGCGGCCCGGGCGTCGGCCCGATTGGTGTGAAATCGCACCTGGCGCCGTTCCTGCCAGGCCACGCGCACATGGCGCGCAAGGAAGGCGCGGTGTGCGCCGCGCCGTTCGGCAGCGCGAGCATTTTGCCGATCACCTGGATGTACATCCGCATGATGGGCGGCGCCGGCCTCAAGCGCGCCTCGCAGCTGGCGATCCTCAACGCCAACTACATCTCCCGTCGCCTGGAAGAGCACTACCCGGTGCTGTACACCGGCAGCAACGGCCTGGTGGCGCACGAATGCATCCTCGACCTGCGCCCACTGAAAGACAGCAGCGGCATCAGCGTCGATGACGTGGCCAAGCGCCTGATCGACTTCGGCTTCCATGCCCCGACCATGTCCTTCCCGGTGGCCGGCACCCTGATGATCGAGCCGACCGAAAGCGAATCCAGGGAAGAACTGGACCGCTTCTGCGACGCCATGATCCGCATCCGCGAAGAAATCCGCGCGGTGGAAAACGGCACCCTGGACAAGGACGACAACCCACTGAAAAACGCCCCGCACACCGCGGCGGAGTTGGTCGGCGAGTGGTCGCATCCGTA
>NZ_APIO01000162.1:0-6209 GCF_000408945.1 Pseudomonas sp. G5(2012) | reverse complement strand
CCACGCAGAGCGTGGGAATGATCCAACATCGGTACAGTAGCCAGCGGTGCTGCGTACCTGATCGTTCCCACGCTCCGCGTGGGAATGCATCCTGTGACGCTCCGCGTCACCATTGCGCACGGCTCACGTCCTGCGTTGTCGCAGAGCGTCCCTGGCGGCATTCCTTTGCGGCGCATGGGAGCGATCACATCTGTTGCACCGCGTTATCGTTCTTCGCCGGCAAGCCTGGCGCCTACACGGAAACGCATTGACCCTTCGAACCTTGAAATCAGCGTCTATGCTGGGCTAACCGAATACTAGCCAGGAGACATCCATGGTACCCATGCCGCTGTCAGAGAAGGCCTTGTCCCGCGGGTTACTCGATACCTTGATCCGCGCCGGACTGATTGTCGTACTGGTGCTGTTCTGCTTCGAAATTTTCCGTCCGTTTCGCGACCTGATGCTGTGGTCGATCATCCTGGCGATCACGCTTTACCCGTTGCTAGAGCGGCTTCGGGGCCCGCTGGGGCGAAAAGACGGGCGCATTGCGACGCTGATCGTGCTGGTGGCCATCGTCATTCTCATGGTGCCGATCTACCTGATGGGCACCTCGATTGCCGATTCGGTCGAAAACGCCATGACCGTGGTTCGCGATGAAGGCATCCGCATTCCGCCTCCGGCCGATTCCGTCGCCACATGGCCACTGGTGGGCAAACCTTTGTCGGCGCTGTGGCTGCAGGCGGCCACTGACTTGCCTGGCCTGACGGCGAAATACATACCGCAAATCAAAGATTTCAGCCTGTCGTTGTTGGGCAAGCTGGCTGGCGTCGGCATGGGTTTTCTGATGTTTATCTTCGCGCTGATCATTGCCGGGATCTTCATGGCCTACGGCGAAGCCGGTAGCCGCGCATCGGTACAGATCGCCTCGCGAATCAGCGGACCGGCAAGAGGCCCTCAGATAGCGACCTTGTGTACCGCAACCATCCGCGCCGTTGCGCTTGGGGTGGTTGGTATCGCGTTCATCCAGATGCTGCTGGTGGGGTTAGGATTTGTCTTCAAGGGCGTTCCCGGTGCCGGGCTGCTGGCATTGGCGGTGTTGTTGCTGGGCATCATGCAGTTGCCGGCAACGCTGGTGACAGTCCCCGTCATTGCCTATGTTTTCGCCACCGAAGGGGCAAGCACCGCGACCATCGTCTTTGCCATCTACGTCTTCGTCGCGGGCCTGGTGGACAACGTGCTCAAGCCCTTGTTGCTGGGGCGCGGTGTCGACGTGCCGATGCCGGTGATATTGATCGGAGCCCTGGGCGGAATGGTCACCGGCGGTATCCTTGGCTTGTTCATCGGCCCGGTGGTGCTGGCGGTCGGTTACCAGCTGTTCTGGCAGTGGGTGCAAGAGCCGCCGGTGGTAGAGGAAAGGCTGTAGCGGATCATTCATGGGATCGACCGTTCAGGGACCGGCCAGATCGTTGGCGGGTTCCTGGTTCAGAACCCGAGATAGCAGCAGTAGACCAGGGCCAACGCGGCGGCGATCCCGAAGGACCTCAGTGCCTTGATGGTCGAGGGGTGCGCTGTCAGGGGGCTGATCAAGCGCTGCAGGCGAGGATCCGAATAGGCCACGGGCTGATAGCGTCCCTGCATGATTGCCAGATAGGTATAGCGAAAACCGATCAACAGGAACAGGCTTGCCAGGCTGAGGACCAGGGCGGAAAAGGTTGTGGTTTCACCTTTCGCTACCGGGTGTTCTACATCGCAGGCAGCGCTATCGACCTGCACGACAGTGATTTGCCCATGTTCGGTCGAAGCCCGTGCTCCTTCATTGAGCAGCCTGGCCTGTTGAACCAGGTCCAGGGTCTGGTACTGCCAAAGTGTCGAAGAGCCTTCCCGGCAGTAAGTGAACGTTCCCGGGTGTGGGGCGGCAATGATGCACGCGTCGTCGATCCCATGCTTTTTCAGGGTTTCAATGGCCGTTCTGGTGAAATCCAGATCGAGGATAGGAGCAATCCCTGTAGCCGAAACCGCGCCCGAGACCAGCAGACTCCCCACAACGCCGATAGTTGAAGTTTTCAAGGCTGTATCTTCCTGGTTTTTATTGGCGTTATGTCAGGGACGCGGAGCTTGAATAAACCTGCAATTAGTGGAGTCTAGAACGCGTTAGTCACTTTGAGAAGCATGCGCATTTAAAAAATCTGCACTGCAAGATTTTGCCCTGGCAGGTTTAGGGAAATGCACGGGCCAGACTATTGACAGTCATCGGCGACGGCCTTCTCGGCCCGTTGGATTTCCTGTTTCATGTCGGTGGTGATGCGCTGTTCCTTGCGTTCCTGACCGAGGAACTTCTGCTCACCCCGAGACTTGACCTCCGCGTCTTCAGCATGGATCTGCGCTTCGATGGCGGCAGAATGCTGATCGATCACCGCGTCAACCTCGGCTTCGTTCTTTGCAGTATCCAGCGCCGAAACCAGTTTGCCAGCCTCGGCTTTTTCGGCCTCGGCATAGGCCTCGACCGACAACCCGGCGGCCAGGGCCCGAGCCTGTACTTCCAGATCCTTGAGGTGCTGGCGCGCTAACGCACATACCGCTTCCTGGCGCTGACTCTGCTGCGCTTTCCAGTTGTTAAGTCCATAGACAGTGGTACCGATGACGATGATCGTTGCAGCGACCCCCAGTAATTGGACTTTCACATTCCATCCCCTCGAGTGGCCGGCGAAACAGCCTTATGGCAATGATTGCCCGAATCCATCCGGAGAATGAAAAGCGTAGCAGACTGGGTGGGACTCAAGGTCGCTCCAATTCATTGGACAGGATTTTGAACACAAAGCGGGTGCTTACAGTGGATGACTTGCGCTTGGCTCGTTGGCGCAGCACCAACGATTTCGTCCTTGTTGTTTTGCCACATAGAGCAGGGCATCAGCGGCTTTGATCAAGCTGGCCGGCGTCACGCTTTCGAAACTCGGGCGGGCAGTGGTGATACCCGCGCTGGCCGTGACCTTTCCCAGGGGATGCGCACAATGCTCGATGTCCAGTGCTCGAATGGCTTGCAGAATTTCTTCGGCAACCTGTGCAGCGCCAGCGCCATCGGTGTTGGGAAGCAGCACCGTGAACTCCTCTCCACCGTATCTGACGGCCAGATCCCCCGGTCGCTTGACCGCCTGCTGGATCGCCGTCCCTACGGCGCCCAGGCAATCATCACCGGCAGCGTGCCCATAGCTGTCGTTGTAGCGCTTGAAGTAATCGACATCGAGCATGATCAATGAAAGCGTGGACCCTTGGCGCGCAGCCAGGCGAATCTGCTCGGGGAGCGCTGTATCCAGGCGTCTGCGATTGCCCAGGCCCGTCAGGCTGTCGGTCAGCGCCATGTCGCGCATGGCTTGGTGTGCGCGGCGCAATTTTCTTTCCGTCACCATTCTCTGGCGCAACTGACTCAAGACGATGAGTCCGAACACCGCGAGCACCCCGATCAGAACCACCAGCACCCACCCGGTTTTCAGTAGATCACGGCGCCAGGGCGCGATGATGGAGTCACGGGAAAGTCCGGCTTCCACCACCAGGGGATAGGTGGTCAATGCGCGGTAGCCGTACAGGCGTTCGGTGTCGTCCACGACGGCCTTGACTTCGGCGATGCCTTGGCTGGCATTGGGAAGATAACGCTTGAAAATCTCACTGTCCGCCAGGCTCTTACCCACCACGGATGCAATGAAGGGACGCCGTACCAGGATGGTCCCGTTGCGCATGGCCAGCACCAATGCACCCTTGTCATCGATCTTGAAGTCGCCGTAGTAGTCGACGAAGTAGCTGACCTTGATCGTTCCAAGGAGCACGCCGGCGAAGCTTCCATCCAGATTGTTCAAGCGACGAGAGATGGGGATGATCAGATCGTTGGTGGATCTGCTCTTCACCACCTCGCCGATGCGCACGTTTTTATCCTCGTGCGTGCGGTGATACTGGAAATAATCGCGGTCGGCGTTGTTGACGGGTTCCGGCGTGGTCTCCTTGTCGGTGACGATCCATTGGCCGTCCGCGCCGTAGATGAACAGGCCGTGCAGTTGCGGCATGATTTTCGATTGCTGGACCAACAGCTTATGAATGCGCGGGACGTTGATGTTCTGTAGTCCGTCGCCTTCCACCCGTTCACCGAGGGTGCCGGTCAGTACATCCACTTGCCGAATGGCATCTTCGGCGTGCTGCGCAGTAGCGCGCGCCAGGTTCGTCACCGAATCGTGGGCAGAGTCGAAGGCTGACCGGTAATCGCGCCACATTCGCCAACCCTCGACAGCGAGGAACGCCAGGACCACCACCAGCATGAAGCTCACGGTAAGTCGGAAGACAGTGCCACCGCGCACGGTTTTTGCGACGTCTTCATCAACCATGGGCGATGGCTGCTTGCGTCCGGGCATCAACATCTCCTTTTGCGTGCGACCTGCACACGCCGCTCACCCTCTTCAGCTGCCCAGGCTCGCCAGAGGGCAGCCTGGACTAGACAAGACCGACAAATGACAGGATCACCAGGACGATCACGACGGCACCAACGATGTAGATAATATTGTTCATGAAGACCACCTCTGTCTCTCAAGGGGTTGCGACACCAACGTGTCTAGTACAAAAGACCCCATGGTGAGCACTTGCGTTCCGCAACCCGCTTTCACAGAGCGCGCGAAAATCGGTGACTCTCGCGGGCGTCGACCTGTCCCACTGACAATAGCAGTCGAAAACGCCCTGTAAGCCCGGGCATTTATCGCAGACGCCAAAAACAACTCCAAGATGGCCACACCCTATGCACCCGTTACGACAAAGCCTGCACAACGAACTGCACGCACGCCCGTCACTGTATTTCGATGAGCCGGCCCATGTGTTTCACCTGGCTTTCCTCGGCAGCGAGCAGGTGTGCAATACCTTTCTTCAAGACTGCTGCCCTGCCTCCCTCGATCTCAAGGCTGCCCAAGGCATTACCCAGCTTGATGGCCACGCGCTGAAGTGGGAGCGCCATACCGAGTTTTTCACCTTGACCCTGGTGGTCACGTCCTCCAGCGATGATTTGTCCTGGACGGCGCTGCCCGACGCACTGGCGCGGAAAATCCAGGTGCATTTGCCGACCCTGATCAATTCGGTACAGATCGTTGTGCGTGGTGAAGCGCAGCTGGAGCTCTCGCGCTACGGTTTCAAGGACCCTTGCGGTTCCTGTGTGGGGGGAGGCGATGCGGTGGTCTGGAGTGATTTCCGGATCAGCGAGGATGGCAGTAACCACTTGTTATTCATCAACCGGCGCCTGAATGCCTACCGCCAGGGACGGATGATCCGCCGCCTCCTGGAAATCGAGACTTACCGGATGATGGCCTCGTTGTCCTTGACCATGGCCAAGGACTTGAGTGCCCAGCTCGATGTGTTCGACAAGACCTTGGTCACCCTCTCAGAACGCAACGCAGACCCTGCCGGCAGTCATGCCAAAGCCCTGCTGGCGGATATCTCCAACCTTTCTGCCCAGGTGGTCAGCACGACGGCGAAAACGCGCCACCGCTTCAGTGCCACCCAGGCCTATGCGCAATTGGTGTTCGAACGCCTGGGTGAACTGCGAGAAAGTCATGTAGGTGATTGCCAGCGCCTTGGCGTATTTATCGAGCGCCGCTTCAAGCCCACCGTCAGGTATTGCACGGCTACCGAGCAGCGACTGGAGCATCTGGCCGAAAGCGTGGCCAATCTGGGCGACCTCTTGCAGGCAAGGGTCCAGGTGGAAATGGAAGAGCAGAACTCGGCAATTCTCAGCAGCCTGAACGCCCGCGCCGATGCCCAGATCAAGATCCAGCGAGCAGTGGAGGGTCTTTCGATCATTGCTATCAGCTACTACCTGCTGAGCCTGCTCAAGCTGGGTTACTCGGGACTGCACCTGCTCGGCGTGGCGCTGACCCCACGCGAGGCCATGTTGGCCATGGCGCCCCTTGCGATCGGGATTCTTGTCTGGATCATCCTGCATATCAGAAAAGTCAAAGAGCATTGAGGCAATGACGCGTATGCTCGGTTTTCAATGTATATCCATTTGCGCGGCAACGGCCACTAAGGTTTCGCCCTTACTGTAGGAGCGAGCATGCTCGCGAAAAACCTGAGAGCGCCGCGGGGTATCAGATGCCCCGAAGCATGCCGGCGAAGGCGTACTGGTAGGCGATAATTGTCTTTCAGGTGTACATATCCGTTGCTGCGGTAACGGCCACTTAGGGTTTCGCTTTTACAGCGAGTCACTT
>NZ_APIO01000161.1:0-16804 GCF_000408945.1 Pseudomonas sp. G5(2012) | reverse complement strand
AGCAATGGATATGTACTCCCAAAAACTCTCCCCCAGGCTTTAACGCGGCATGGATCAACGTCGGTAGTCACAGATTAACGGACAGGCTTAGGTGTAATGGAGCAAGGGATTGCGCCACGGCCTTTCTACCCCATTTTGACGATGTGCCCACGCAACTCCCTGCGTACAACTGCAGCGTATTGATTTCTTCGGAGGTAGACGCTGTGAAACAAGCCCCCCCTTATGTTCCCGGTCATCAATTGCTGGTCGGCAAGTCGGTGCTGATCACCGCTGCCGCGGGTGCCGGTATCGGTTATTCGGCGGCCCGGCGCAGTGCCGAGGAAGGTTGTCGGGCGTTGATGATTTCCGATGTGCATCCGCGGCGCCTGGAGGAAGCGGTGGAGCGGCTCAAGGCTGAGACTGGCCTGCAGGCGATTTATGGCCAGTTGTGCAATGTCACCGTCGAAGACGAAGTCCAGGCCCTGGTGACGGCGGCCGAAGAGGCGCTGGGCGGGGTCGATGTGCTGATCAACAACGCGGGCCTGGGTGGTCAGAAACGCGTGGTGGAGATGAGCGACGAAGAATGGCTTCGGGTGCTGGACGTGACCTTGACCGGCACCTTCCGCATGACCCGGGCGATGTTGCCGCACATGCAACGCCGTGGCGCCGGGGCCATCGTCAACAACGCCTCGGTGCTCGGCTGGCGGGCACAGAAGGAACAGGCCCATTACGCCGCTGCCAAGGCCGGAGTAATGGCCCTGACTCGCTGCAGCGCCCTGGAAGCTGCCGAGTTCGGCGTGCGCATCAACGCGGTTTCACCGTCGATTGCCTTGCACGATTTTCTCAAGAAAGCCTCCAGCGAAGAGTTGCTCGCCAGCCTGGCGGGGCGCGAGGCGTTCGGTCGCGCTGCCGAAGTCTGGGAAGTGGCCAACGTGATGATGTTCCTGGCCAGCGACTATGCCTCCTACATGGTGGGCGAAGTGTTGTCCGTCAGTTCACAACAAGCTTGAGGATGGGCGCATGAGTCACGTTTTCAGCAGTGCCCAGGCGTTGCTTGCGGCCGAGGGCCTGGACCTGGGCCACACCGAATGGCTGACCATCAGCCAGCAGCGCATCGATCTGTTCGCCGAAGCCACCAGCGATCACCAGTGGATTCACGTCGACCCGGTGCGCGCCGCCAGTGGCCCGTTTGGTGCCTGCATTGCCCACGGCTACCTGACCCAATCGCTGGCGAACCTGTTCATGCCGCAGTTGCTGATCATTGAAAACATGGCGATGGGGGTCAACTACGGCAGCGACCGGGTGCGCTTCCCGGCGCCGGTCAAGGTCGACTCGCGGGTGCGGGGCAGCGGCCAGATCATCCGCGCCGAACCACTGGGCGATGCCGTGCAACTGACGGTGCGCATCACCGTTGAAGTCGAAGGCCAGGCCCGTCCCGGCTGCGTGATCGACACCATCAGCCGCTACACCTTCAACCCCATTTGCGAGTGAGTACCCATGGACCTGAATGAAGTCGTCATCGTCGCCACCGCCCGTACCGCGCTGGCCAAGTCGTTTCGCGGATCGTTCAACGATACCGAGGCCCCGGTGCTGGGCGGTCATGTGGTGCGCGCGGTGGTCGAACGCGCCGGCATCGAGCCTGCCGATGTAGAGGATGTGATCATGGGCGCGTCGGTGCAGCAAGGCACCCAGGGCTTCAACATCGGTCGGCTCTGCGCCTACACCGGCGGTTTGCCGGACAGCGTGCCGGGCATGGCCGTGGACCGCATGTGCGCCTCGGGCCTGATGAGCATCGGCATGGCCGCCAAGGGCATCATGACCGGCGAGATGAGCATCGCCATCGGCGGCGGCGTGGAGTCCCTGTCGCTGACCCAGACCAAACACAAGAACGCCTATCGCGCCCGATCCGAAGCGGTGCTGCAGGTGATGCCCAGCGCCTATATCCCGATGATCGAGACCGCCGAGATCGTGTCGCGCCGCTATGGCATCAGCCGCGCCGCCCAGGATGAGTATTCGCTGCAGAGCCAGCTGCGCACCGCCGCCGCGCAGCGAGACGGCTTGTTCGACGATGAGATCGTCGGCCTGAGCGTGGATAAATTACTGTTCGCCGATGGCCAGCCCAATGGCCATGAACGCGTGCAGGTGGCCAAGGACGAGTGCAACCGTCCCAATACGCGCCTGGAAGACCTGGCGGCATTGAAACCGGTGTGGAAGGACGGCAGCTGGATCGAGCAGGGCGAGTTCGTCACGGCCGGCAACGCCTCGCAATTCTCCGACGGTGCCGCCGCCAGCCTGCTGATGAGCCGGGCCGAAGCCAAGCGCCGCGGGTTGACGCCACTGGGCATCTACCGCGGCATTGCCGTGGGTGGTTGTGCGCCGGAGGAAATGGGCATCGGCCCGGTGATCGCCATTCCCAAGCTGCTCAAGCGCTTTGGCTTGAGCGTGAAGGACATCGGCCTGTGGGAGATCAACGAGGCTTTTGCCAGCCAGGTGCTGCATTGCCGCGATGCGCTGCAGATCCCGGCAGAGCGCCTGAACGTCAACGGCGGGGCGATTGCCATTGGTCACCCGTTTGGCATGTCCGGCGCGCGGATGGTCGGCCACGCGTTGCTCGAGGGACGGCGGCGCGGTGTGCGTTATGTAGTGGTT
The DNA here is from genome assembly GCF_000408945.1 of Pseudomonas sp. G5(2012). Lineage (NCBI taxonomy): Bacteria > Pseudomonadati > Pseudomonadota > Gammaproteobacteria > Pseudomonadales > Pseudomonadaceae > Pseudomonas > Pseudomonas sp. G5(2012). The sequence continues at coordinate 14,176 of NZ_APIO01000161.1, read as the reverse complement.
GCCATGTGCATCGGTGGTGGCATGGGCGCCGCCGGCCTGTTCGAGCTGCCATGAGGCCAGCGGGACACCGACGTTCTGTCGATTAAATCCATGGGGGCCCGCCAGTCGGGTCCTCTGCTGGGGAATGGTTATGCAAAGTTGTGTGCCCAATGCACAGGTCCTGGCGCAAATGGGCCTGGACTTGGCCGAGTACGAACGGATTATTGGCAACATCTACGATTCGGCGATGGACACCCGCTGCCTGAACGAGTCTTTGCGCGAGTTGAGAACCTTGTTCAAGGCCAATTTCGTGACCTTGATTTTGCGGGTCCAGGATGAGCCGTTGTTGTCGCCCATGGTGGTGGCGGGCGATGTCGAACTCGGGGAGGGCGGTATCAACCATTATGCCTACTACGCCAAATCCACTCTGTTCGACGGCCTGCCCACCGATACGGTGTTCACCGTCGATGAACTGATGAGCGATGCCGAATGGTCCAGTTCGGCGTTCTACCTGCTGTTTTGCCAACCCCACGATTGCTACCACATGCTCGGTGCCGATATCCGCATGCCGGATGGCGGCACGGTGCGCTTGCGGATCAATCGACCCCAGGGGCACCCGGCTTTCAGCGCCCTTGAACGGGCCCTGTGCGCGATGCTGTTGCCGCATTTGCGCCGGGCCCTGCACATGCATTCGCTGCTCGATCGCAGTGAGTCGCTGGGCAGCCTGTATTCGCAGACGATCAGCCGCCTGGCGGTGGCGACTTTCGTGCTCGATGAAACCGGCAGTGTGCTGCAACTCAATCCCGTGGCCCGGGAGATTCTCGACAGCCAGGACGGCCTCAAGGTGGTGGGCGGGCGGCTGGAAGCGACTTACCCCAGTGATAATCGCGAGTTGGCGCGCCTGGTGCGCAATGCTTTCCAGCGCGCCAAACAGGGCGTGGGCAAGGGCGTGCAGGTGGCGGAGGCGACGTCGATATCCCGCCCCTCGGGTCAGGTCAGCCTGGGGGTGGTGGTGGAGTTGATCCCGTCCCAGGAACTGCTCGAAGGTAACGGCAAGCCCACGGTGGTGGTGTATGTGCGCGATGCGGTAAGCAAGTCGCTGGTGAGCACGGTGCTGACTTCGCAACTGTACAACCTGACCCCGGCGGAAACCACGCTGGCCCTGGAACTGGCCAACGGCCTGTCGCTGGAGGAAGCCTCGGAAATCCTCAATATCCGCCGCAACACCGCCCGCGCCCATCTGCGTTCGATCTTCTCCAAGACCGGCGTGCGGCGCCAGACCGAACTGGTGCGGATCATGCTCAACAGCGTGGTGGCCCTGGGGGCACCGCAGCCGGTGGTGAACCCGGCCAGTGCCAAAACGCGTTAGTCCGTGCGGACGATGCTGCCGGGTTCCTCGCCTGTCGATACTGGGCAACCGTTGCGAACGTGAATAAGGAGAATAAAAATGAACGGCAGTAATCAGTCCCCAAGCTGGGCCTTGGCGTTGTTGTTGGGATGCTGTGCCATCGGCACGGTGCATGCCGCGCCAGAGGACGTCGAGCGCCTGGGCAAGGACTTGACGTGCCTGGGCGCGGAAAAGGCCGGTAATGCCGACGGCAGCATTCCGCCGTTCAGCGGCAAGTGGCTGGGTGTTCCACCCCACGTTGATTTCAAGGGCACCGGCAACCACCCGGTGGACCCGTACCCGGACGACAAGCCGCTGTTCGTGGTGACCGCGCAGAACATCGGCCAATACAATGACTACTTGTCCGATGGGCAGAAAGCCCTGTTCAAACTGTACCCGGCCACCTACAAAATACCGGTTTACCCCACGCGCCGGGATTTTCGCTTCAACGACACGGTCTGCCAGGCCACCAAAGAGAACGCCAAGGTGGCGCGGCTGGTCGATGATGGCGAAGGGGTGGTCGGCAAGACCGGCGGCACCGCTTTCCCGGTGCCGCGTAGCGGCCTGGAACTGTTGAAGAATGCCTCGACCTTTACCTTGCGGGCCTGGACCGAGGAGTACATCTCCGACAACGCCTACGTGCTCAAGGACGGCAACATCAACTGGGGCCGCGTGCATTCGCGCAACCTGGCGCCAGGGCTCGAACCGGACAAGATTGGGGATACCACTGGCAACTCGTCGTTTTATCTCAATGAAACCCTGCTGCCGCAACGGGACAAGGGTGAGATCAACACCGGCACCGAATTCTGGAACGACAAGACTGAACCGCGCCAGTCCTGGCGCTACGATCCGGGTACCCGCCGCGTGCGTCAGTCGCCGGGGTATGGCTTCGACATGTCGTTCCCGGGCAGCGGTGGTTCCATCACCGTCGACGAGGTACGCCTGTTCAACGGTTCGGGGCAACGTTATGACTGGAAGATCGTCGGCAAGCGCGAGATGTTCATTCCCTACAATACCTACCGCCTGCATGCCGCCAACCTCAAGTACGCCGACTTGCTGACCCCTGGCCACATCAACCCGGATGCCATGCGTTTTGAGCGCCATCGGGTCTGGGAACTGGAAGGCACGCTCAAGCCGGGCTTCCGCCATCTGTATGGCAAACGCAAGCTGTACATCGACGAAGACACCTGGTTCCCGATGCTCGCCGACAACTACGACAACCGTGGCGAGCTGTGGCGCACTTCGATGGTCAACTATTTCTACGCCTACGAAAGCCAGCGGCCGCAAGCGGGCGTGGGCCTGTACTACGACCTCAATGCCGGCAGCTACCTGGCATTCAACCTGATCAACGAACAGCGCAACGGCTACCTGTTGAACAAAACCGGTTTCAGCCCCCGGGACTTCGGCCCGGAGGCCGCTCGCCGCTTCGGCCAGTAACCACCCGGCGTGGCGCCCGTGGAGACAGGGGCGCCCATTGAGAGTGGCTCGCGTTTGATCTAGTCCAACTGAAGGATGTTCTCCCGGCAAGGCTGCTCAATGATGCTTGCCATGGGATCACCCTGATTTTCTTGGGGGCATAGCCTGCCCCGAAGTCTGTAATCGAGGAACAATAACAATGACGAAACTCGCTGAACTCAACATCGAGAACGCCCAGCGTACCCACCGTTACGCGCGCGGCTGGCACTGCCTGGGCAATGCCGCCGACTACCGTGATGGCAAGCCCCACACCCTGGAAATCTTCGGCACCCGCCTGGTGGCCTTTGCCGACAGCCAGGGCACCATCAGCATCCTGGATGCCTATTGCCCGCACATGGGCGCCGACCTGTCCCAGGGCACCGTCGAGAACGACAGGCTGGTTTGCCCGTTCCACCACTGGAAGTACGACACCGGTGGTAAATGCGTGGAGATCCCTTACTGCAAGCGCATTCCACCCAAGGCCAAGACCCGCAGCTGGTTGAGCTGCGAGGAAAACAACCTGCTGTTCGTCTGGAACAACCCCGAAGGCCGTGCGCCGAAAGACGGCGTGGTCATTCCGCACCTGCCCGAAATGGACGATCCGGACTGGATTCATGACTGGAACATCGACACCATGCACATCGAAACCAACCCACGGGAGTTGGTCGATAACCTGGTGGATGCCCAGCACTTCGGGCCGGTGCACGGTACGCCGACCAAGTACTTCGCCAACGTCTTCGAAGGGCACATCGGCCATCAGATTTTCCATGGCGACTCCGAGCGCCTGGGCGGCGACCTGATCGCGCCATCGGCCTACTACGGCCCGGCGACCCACTTCACCCATATCAGCTCGATGTTCGGCGATGTGCGCATCCACGCCATCCTGCTTAACAGCCACGTGCCGGTGACGCCAAACAGCTTCGACCTGCGCTTTGGTTGCATGGTCAAGAGGGTGCCGGGCTGGACCGAAGAGCAGAACCAGGAAGTGGCCAGGGCCTATGTCCAGGGCAACCGCGATTCGTTCTATCAGGACGTGGTGATCTGGAAGCACAAGATCCGCATCGACAAGCCAGTGCTGGCCGAAACCGACGGCCCGGTCTATCAGTTGCGCGAGTGGTACGAGCAGTTCTTCACCGACGAGGACGACGTGCCCGCGTTCATGGCCGAGCGTCGCGAGTTCATCACGGTGGACGAGCGCTGACAGAGCAACAGGGCGCCTTCCCGAGAACCCCATCCGTCGCGGAAAGGCGCCGTTCCCAAGGCACTGCTAACGCAGTTTCGATTCAAAGGTCATGAGAGCACAGACAATGAAAATAAAAAGTCTTCTCGCCTACTACATCCCTTTTTTGGTCCTGTTTTTCCTGGTGTTTACCGTACTGTTTTCCGTGCCGCCGGAACCGGCCAGCGTCAAGGCCTGCAAGCGCTACGCGAGCTGTGTGGCCATGAGTTCGAGCGCCCCCAACTGGATCAATTTTCGCTAGGGGAACTGATCGAGGCGTCAGCTTCGGCAGCCAGTTTCAATCGGTCGGCCTTGCTGATGTATTTAGGCTTTTTCGGCGCCAGTTTGGCGCTGGCCTTTTTGGCCTTCTCCTTGAACAACTGCTTCAGCTTTTTCTGACGGTTCATGTTTTTCCACCTGGCTTGTAAGTTCTTGAATGATATCAGCGTCGCCCTTGCCTTGCCCTCGTTCTTCGCCTGTAGGAGCGAGGCTTGCCCGCGAACCAGGCGCTGTGGTGTATCAGTAATACCGCGTTATCGTGCTTTGCCACCCGCTGGCTCCTACAGGCCACAGTGGCTATTGCAAATCACCCTGCGCACACATGACAATGCGAGTCATTATCACTCGCGAATTATTCCATCGTCATGTCCGCCAACGATTTATCCCTGCGCAACGCTGTCAATGATCTGTATTGCGACCATCACGGTTGGCTCAAGGGCTGGCTGCGCAAGCGTCTGGGCAATGCTTTCGATGCGGCGGACCTGGCGCAGGACACGTTCGTTCGGGTCATCAAGGCGCGAAACGCGCTGGAGATTCGCGAGCCACGGCCCTACCTGTCGATGATCGCCAAGGGCTTGCTGATCGATCTGTTTCGCCGCCGTTCGCTGGAACAGTCCTACCTGGAAGCCTTGGCCGCCATGCCCGAATGGCAGCAACCTTCATTGGAGGAACAGGCGATCCTGTTGCAAGCCCTGATGGAAATCGACCGCCTGCTTCAAGGATTGGGGACCAAGGTCAAGCAGGCGTTCATCCTGTCGCAGTTCGACGGGCTGACCTACCCGCAGATCGCCGAGCGCTTGAACATCAGCACGCGCACAGTCAACAACTACATGGCCAAGGCCATGGAGCATTGCTGTTTGATGCAGATTCGGCTGCAACTGGCGTGAGCCTTTCGCCCGCTGAGTTGAAGGCGATTGGCGCCGCTGCCCGGTGGTATGCCCGACTTCGGTCGGATATCGCCACCGATGCGGATCTGGCAGCCTGGAAAGACTGGCTGGCTTGCGACCCTGACCATCGCCAAGCCTGGCAGCGAATGCTCGACGTGGGCGAGCAGATGGCCAGTGTGCCGGGCTCATTGGCTGCGCCAGCCTTGCGTGGCGCTGATCGATCCCGGCGCCAGGTATTGCGCAGTGTGCTGGTGCTCGTGTCAGCCGGTTCGCTGGGCGGGCTGGGCTGGTACAGCGAGACCTCGCGCAACCTGTTTGCCGATTTTCGCACCGCAGTGGGTGAGCGCCGTGAGTTTCGTTTGGCCGATGGCAGCGCGTTGCTACTTAACACCGATACGTCGGTCAACCTTCGCTTCGACGGTCGTCACCGTGTACTCGACCTGTTGCGGGGCGAGATACGAGTGACAACCGCGGTCGATCCCTTGCAGCGGCCGTTCAAGGTGCTCACTCGTCATGCAGAAGTGTTGGCGCTCGGCACGCGCTTTATCGTCCGCTGCGATGAGCAGGGCGCTGGCGTGGCGGTAATCGAGAAGGCCGTCGAGGTCCGTTCGGCTGGCGCTGGCTCGACGGTGCGTGTGGAAGCCGGCCAGTCCCTGGACTTCGATGGCCGCTCATTGGGCGTTGTACGGCGCAACGATGCTTCGGTCGGTGCCTGGCAACAGGGAAGCATCATCGCCATCAATCGTCCCCTGGCCGAGTTGCTGGACGACCTTTCGCGCTACCGCCCAGGTGTACTGCGCTGCGATCCGCGAATTGCCCAACTGAAAGTCTCCGGCGCTTTTCCCATTGATGACACTGATCTGGCACTGGCTGCGCTGGAGAGTGGTTTCGCACTACAGGTCACTCGGTACAGCCGGTATTGGGTCGATGTGTCGTCGCCTGCCACCACGCTTTCATAGTGAGTTGAAAAAGTTTGTCAGCGTTTTGCACTATTGATGCACATCGTTCGGCTCATCCCTCAATGAGTTTTTACAGATCGTCTTTGGGGGAGGGGAAGCATGTTTCGGGTGTACAAGCCGGGTCGTTTGGCGGCCGCAGTAAAGTTCGGGCTATTGGCGGCAACAACGGCGGGTGTCTGGTCAAGCGTAGCGTTGGCGGTGCAGCTACCGGCGCAACAGCAAAACTCGGTCAAGTCCTTTGACATCGCTGGCGGCAGCCTGACTGAAGTCCTCAGTCATTTCGCCAGCGCGGCGGGTGCTGCGCTTTCGTTCGATGCGCGACAAACCGATGGCTTGAAATCTCCAGGGCTCCAGGGAGCGTTTGGTGTCAGCGAAGGGTTTGCGCGGATTCTGGCGGGTAGCGGACTGCAGGCCGAACCGCAGGCTAACGGTACGTATGTGCTGCGGCCAGCTCCGAGGGCTGGTTCGGCGCTGGAACTGGGCGCGACCAACATCAATGGCCAGGTGCTGGGCGCGACCACCGAAAACAGCGGCTCGTACACCACCGGAGCGGTCACCATCGGCAAGGGTGAGCACTCGCTCAGGGAAACGCCGCAATCGGTCACGGTGATGACGCGCAAGATGCTCGATGACCAGAACCTGAACACCATCGACCAGGTCATGGAAAAGACCCCGGGCATCACCGTCTACGACTCGACCATGGGCGGCAAGTACTTCTACTCGCGCGGGTTCCGCATGTCGGGCCAGTATCAGTACGACGGTGTGCCCCTGGACATGGGCAACCTGTATGTCCAGGCCGACAGTTTCAGCGGCGACATGGCGTATTACGACCGGGTGGAAATTCTGCGCGGCGCCGCGGGCATGATGAAAGGCGCGGGTGGCACCGCCGGCGGGGTGAACTTCGTGCGCAAACGCGGCCAGGCTGCCGCGCACACGGACATCACGCTGTCCGGTGGCAGCTGGGACAACTATCGCGGACAGGTCGATACCGGTGGCCCGCTGAACGAATCCGGCACTTTGCGCGGCCGGGCGGTGGTCGCGGAGCAGAGCCGGCACTATTTCGTCGACGACGCCAGCCGCAAGGACCAGGTGTATTACGGCGCGCTGGACCTAGACCTGAGCCCCGACACCACGCTCGGCCTGGGGGTTGCCTATGAAGACGTGGATGCCAGCCCTTGCTGGGGAGGCCTGCCGCGTTACAAGGACCGCAGCGACTTGAAGCTCAGCCGCTCGACCTGTCTCGATCCCTCGTGGAACACCTGGCGCAGCCAGCGCACCACGGTTTTCAGTGACCTGAGTCACCAGCTCAACGACGACTGGGCCTTGAAGGTCGCCAGTGTCTATACAAAAAACACCCAGGACATCAAGTACGCATTCGCTTCCGGCGCCGTGACGCCCGGCACCGATACCACCGGCATGCTGGGCAGCATGTACGACTACGATCAGGTCGATTACGGCCTGGATGCCTACGTCGACGGCAAGTTCGACGCGTTCGGTCAACGCCATGAGCTGGTGGTGGGTTTCAATGCCAGCCGTTCGAAAAAGAACGACTTCTACTCGGTGGCGTTCCTGCCGCAGCGCCAGAATGTGTTCAACCCCGACAAGTATATTCCGGAGCCGGATGACAGCTACTTCATCGACAATTCATCTCGCGGCGGTCCGGTCGACTCAGTCACCAGGCAGAAGGGCATTTACTCGACACTGCGCTTGAAACTGGCTGATCCACTGACCGTTGTCGTTGGCGGCCGGGTGAGCTGGTACAACTCCGATACCGACTACGACTTCATCAACACAGGCACTTCGGAGCACGCCAGCACCACAGAGACCGGGCAAGTGACGCCGTTTGCCGGTGTGCTGCTGGACCTGAACGAGAACCTGACCGCCTACGCCAGCTATTCGGAAATCTTTACCCCGCAAGGCAATTACCGCTCAGAAGACGGTGCTGCGCTCAAGCCGCTCGTGGGCCAGAGCTATGAGCTGGGGATCAAGGGCGCCTGGTACGACGGTCGACTGAACAGCGCCTTCAACCTGTTCCGCACGATCCAGAAGGACCAGGCGCAGACTGACTACAACTCGTCCTGCCCGTCGTCCGACGGCTACTGCTACGTCAATGCTGGCAAGGTTCGCGCCCAGGGTTTCGAAGCCGAGATCAGCGGTGAAGTCATTGAGCGCCTGCAAGTGCTGGCGGGTTACACCTATACCCAGACCAAGACGCTCGACGATATCGACACCAGCCTGAACGGCGCAGCGTTCAACAGTTATGTGCCGCGGCATATGTTGCGGATGTGGGGCGATTACGCCCTGAGTGGCTCGCTTGAGCGATTCACCCTGGGTGCAGGGGTCAACGCGCAAAGCGATAACTTCCGTGTTTCACCTTCAAGTGGTGAGAAAATCAGCCAGTCAGGCTATGCGATCTGGAACGGCCGCATCGGCTACCGCATCGACGACACCTGGTCGGTCGCGCTCAACGGCAACAACCTGTTCGACAAGCGCTACTACGCCACCATCGGCACTGAGACGTTCGGCAACTACTACGGTGATCCACGCAACTTCATGTTGTCGGTCAAGGCGAGTTTCTAACGCCGGCAGATGCCGCAATCGTGCAGTCGATGCAGGAAAAGCCCAGGTCGCAAGCACCGGGCTTTTCGATGGGCGTACAGGCCTACACCCTAAGTTGTGAGCCCTGCCGACCGGCGGTCTTACGCCACAGTTGCCGCGCGCTTGCGGCCATTCCAAAGCACCTCGAAACCACCCCCAAGGCAGCGTATGGCGCCGCCTGCCAGCTTTCGATAATCGCCTCCGACACCTCGTCCCAGTCGCGGAGCGCGCCATGCACAACAATAAGAACTTCACGCATCGTTTTTTACCGGCCTTGATCGCCAGCCTGTCTGCCCTCGGCATGAGTGCCACGGCCGAAGCCGAAATCATGCTGTACGACAAGGACCAGACCACGTTCTCCACCGACGGCTACATCAACGCCTTCTATGTGAACAGCGATGTCGACCGCGAAGGGGATCAGTACGACCGCCGTCAATCGCGGGTGAAAATGGGCTTCCTGCCCAACTACCTGGGCTTCAACATGGGCAAGCAGGTCGATGATCTCAAGCTGGGTGCCCGTGCCTCGTTCTGGGTCACCATCAACGACAGTGAAACCAATGGCACCGACACCGCCATCGATGTGCGGCAGTTCTACGGCACCGTGGCCAACCCCGAGTGGGGGGAAGTGCTGATCGGCAAGGACTTCGGCCTGTTCGCCCGCTCCAACATCCTGCTCGATGAGCTGCTCGCCGGCTACGGCCAGGTCAGCGATACCCTGGGGCTGGTGGATGGTGGCGGGGTGTCGTTCGGCAACATCGGCACCGGTTATCCCTATCCGTTCCCGACCTCGCAGATCACCTACCGCACGCCGGTGATGGATGGACTGCGCGTGGCGGTGGGAATCATGGACCCGGTGGACACCAATGACAGCAGCCCGACCGGCAAGGCCTACCAGGAAAATCCGCGCACCGAGAGCGAGATCACCTATCAGTTCGACCTCGCCGGGGCGAAGATCTACAGCTGGGTCAACGGCAGCTACCAGACCTCGGACAATACCGATTCCAGCGTCGACACCGTCACCTCCAAAGGCGTCGGTTATGGCGTGCAGGCAAAAATGGGAGGCTTGTCCCTGACCGGGTCGGGCTTCCAGGCCAAGGGCATCAACCCGTTTTTCACCAACAACGCCGGCGAACCGACCCTGCGCAACGTCGACAGTGACGGGTACCTGTTGCAGGGCTCCTACAAACTGGGCAAGAACCGCCTGGCCTTGTCCTACGGCAAGACCAATGACGATGGCAACGGCGTGGTCGGCAGTGGCGCGGACTACGAGACCCGCGGCATCGCGCTGTTCCATGACGTGAACGACAACCTCAAGCTGGTGGCCGAGTACAACCAGTTCGAAATCAACGGGCATGACAGCAGTGCGCAGAACGAAGACACCGATACCGTTGCAGTCGGCGCGGTGTTGACCTGGTAGTGGCTACGTGACTATCCACTGTGGGAGCGAGCCTGCTCGCGAATTCGGTGTCTCAGGCAACATCATTATTGACTGCAAGAGAGCATTCGCGAGCAGGCTCGCTCCCACAAGGATTTAACTATCTGCTGGATCTGCGGCACAAGTCTCATCCCATTGAAGCGCCTACCTGCTACCCAAGTAGCATTCGTGGCACTCGGCTGGCTTCGTACACTCGTGCCTCACACACACGCACCTGCGAGGGGCGACGATGCAGCAGGTCCAGAACGAAGGGATCGTCAGTGCGATGTCCCAGGCCACCGATCCGCAGCAGGTGGCGCAGGAGCTGGCGCGGCAGTTGCTGCATCCGCACCTGGGCTTCGTGCTATTTTTCTGTTCCGCCGAGTACGATTTGCAGGGGTTGGGCCAGGCGTTGCAGCAAGGCTTCGGCGGCATACGCCTGGCGGGTTGCACCAGCGCCGGGGAAATCACTGCGCAGGGATATGGGCGCAATTGCGTGACGGCGGTGGGTTTTGATCATCGGTACTTTTCCATCGCCCTGGAACTGATCGACGAGATGGAGCACTTCAGCCTGATCGACGCTCAGCAGATGGTCGAGCGCCTGGTCAACGGCTGTCGCAGCAACACCCTGGCACCCATCAAGGGCAACAGCTTTGCCCTGACGTTGCTTGATGGCCTGTCCAGCCGCGAAGAAATGGTCCTGGCCGCCTTGAGTGCGGCGCTGGGCGACATCCCGCACTTTGGCGGCTCGGCCGGAGACGACAACTACCTGACCCACACCCATGTCTACTCAGGCGGCGGTTTCCACAGCGGCGCGGCGGTGGTGGTGCTGGTCAATACCTGGCTGGACTTTGAAGTGTTCACCACCCACCACATTCTGCCGCGAGCGGAGAAACTGGTGGTCACCGGCGCGGACAGCGCCTCGCGGCGGGTCTTCGAACTCAACGCCGAGCCGGCCGCCGCCGAGTACGCCCGGCACATCGGCGTGCCGGTGGGCCAACTCGACCACCGGGTCTTCGCCGCGCACCCGTTGGCGGTGCGGATCAACGAGCAGTATTACGTGCGCGCCATCCAACAGGTTCATCCGGACCTGAGCCTGAGTTTTTACTGCGCGGTGGAGAACGGCATCGTGCTCACCGCCATGACCCCGGGCCCGCTGCTGCCGAATCTGCAGAGCCTGTTCGACGGCTTGCAGCAACGGCTCGGCGATCTGTTGCTGACCATTGGTTGTGACTGTTTCCTCAGGCGCCTGGAGTTGGAGGACAACGGCAGCCTGGAGCAGATCGGCAGTTTTTTGCGCGAACAGCGGGTGATGGGGTTCAACTCCTACGGAGAACAGTTCAATGGCATGCACATCAACCAGACCTTCACCGGCGTTGCCATTGCCCGCGGCCGGTCCCGTGGACAGCGCTGAACTGCGGGCGCAAATCGCCGTCCTGCAAAACGACAATCAGAAACTGCAACGCATCAATGCGGCGCTGATCGAGCGCATCGAGTCCGGCGTCACCCGCGGCAACGATCCGTACGCCGCCTTCCAGCATTCGGTGGTGCTGGCCGAGCAGGTGCGAGAACGCACCGATGCCTTGAACCAGGCCATGGCCGAACTCAAGGCCGGCAACCATTTGCTCAGCGACGCGCGCCTGCGTGCCGAAACGGCCCATCAACACCTGATCGATGCCATCGAGAGCATTTCCGATGCCTTCGTGCTGTTCGATGCCGAGCAGCGCATTGTCTTGTTCAACAGCCGCTTCAAGGCGTTCTGGAGCAACAGCCGGGTGCGGATCAACGCCGGCATGCGTTTGACCGAGGTCAAGCGCCTGATGCAGAGCAACGGGTTGTTTACCGAAGAGCCTCGCGGGCATGCCGACGAAAACCTGCTGTACCGCCTGCAGGACGGTCGCTGGCTGCAAGTCAGCGAACGGCCGACCCAGGAAGGTGGGCGGGTGATCCTGTTTACCGACATCACCGACGTCAAGCTCAGCGAGACCGTGCGCCGGGAACAGGCGGTGGCGCAGAAGTCGCACTTGCTGCAACGGGCGGTCGACAACCTGTCCCAAGGGGTGGCGATGGTCAATGCCGAGGGCATTCTCGAACTGTGGAACCGGCGCTTCCTCGAGCTCAGCGGCTTGGCACCGGTGGCCGCCCATCGGCCCTTTGCCGAAGTCATCGCCGACAGCGAACTGACACTGCTGACCCCGGCCAGTCGCGGTCAGAATGGGCGCCCCGTGCAAGAGTGCGAACAACGCCTGTGCGATGGCCGGGTCCTGGAAATCCGCACCCATCCATTGCCCACCGGCGGTTTCGTCAACACCTTCACCGACATCACCGAACGCTACCAGCACGCCGAAGCCCTGAGCGAAAGCGAGCGCTGGATTCGCTTGATCACCGACCATGTGCCGGCATTGATCGCCTACCTCAATGCCGATCTGGTCTACGAGTTCACCAATAAGGTCTACGAAGAATGGTACTGCTGGCCGCGCGGCGTGATGCTCGGCCAGAGCCTGCGCGAAGTGCACAGCGAGCAGCATTACCAGCGCCTGGAGTCCTACGTGGCCCGAGCGCTGGCCGGGGAGAGCGTGACCTTCGAATTCGCCGAGACCAACGTCAACAACCAGGAGCGCTACATGTTGCGCTCCTATGTGCCCAATCGCCTGGCCAGCGGCGAGGTGGTGGGGATCTTCGTGTTGATCCGCGACATCACCGAGCGCCGCCGTACCGCCGAGGCGCTGCACCAGGCTTATCAGAATCTCGAACTGCGGGTGCGTGAGCGCACCGCCGAACTGACCCATCTCAACGACCAGTTGCTGCGCGAAATCGAAGAACGCCGCCGGGTCGAATCACGCTTGCGTGAGGCCAAGCTGGAAGCGGAACAGGCCAACCTGTCGAAAACCAAGTTTCTCGCCGCCGTCAGTCACGACCTGCTGCAACCGCTGAATGCCGCGCGGTTGTTCACCAGTGCCTTGCTGGAGCGACGCGAGCCGATTGCCAACGAGAACCTGGTGCGCAATGTCAGCAACTCACTGGAAGATGTGGAGAGCCTGTTGGGCACCCTGGTGGATATTTCCAAGCTAGATGCCGGTGTGATCAAGGCCGATGTTGCGCCGTTCGCCTTGAGCGAACTGCTGGAAAACCTCGCCGCCGAATACACCCAGGTGGCGCGCAGCGAAGGCCTGCAACTGCATTTCATCGCCTGTTCGGCCCTGGTACGCAGCGACATCCAGTTGCTGGCGCGCATCCTGCGCAATCTGTTGAGCAACGCTATTCGTTATACCTACAGCGGTCGCGTGGTGCTGGGTTGTCGGCGTCATGAGCAAAGCCTGTCGATTCAGGTCTGGGACAGCGGGATGGGCATCGCTGAAAATCGCCTGGAAGAAATCTTCCAGGAGTTCAAGCGCGGTGATGTGCAACGCCCGGATCAGGACCGTGGCCTGGGCCTTGGCTTGGCGATTGTCGAGAAAATCGCCGGCATTCTCGGCCACCGCATTCACGTGCGTTCGTGGCCTGGCCGGGGCTCGATGTTTTCAGTGGAAGTGCCGATCAGCGCCACCGCACCCAAGCCATTGCCGAACCTGCTGATGAGCGAGCCGATGCTCGAACGGCTGCGCGGCGCGCGGGTCTGGGTGCTGGACAACGACGCGACCATTTGCGCCGGGATGCGCACGTTGCTGGAAGGATGGGGGTGTCGCGTGGTGACGGCATTGTCGGAAGAGGACCTGGCACGGCAGGTGGACAACTACCATGCCGGCGCCGACCTGTTGATTGCCGACTATCACCTGGACAACGACCAGAACGGCGTCGATGCCGTCGCGCGGATCAATGCCCGCCGAGCTTGCGCTATCCCGGCCATGATGATCACCGCCAACTACAGCAATGAACTCAAACAGCAGATCCGCGAACTGGGCCATACCCTGATGCACAAACCGGTACGGCCGATGAAGCTGAAGGCGGCGATGAGTCATCTGCTCGCCAGGCCTTGAGGTCTGATCGTTCCCACGCTCT
>NZ_APIO01000160.1:0-1096 GCF_000408945.1 Pseudomonas sp. G5(2012) | reverse complement strand
TCAAGTCGCCTGCCTTGATCGCGACGGGTGTATCGAGGACCACGATCCGGTCCGTCGCCAGCGGTTCCAGCACGCGTTGCAGCGCCGCGAACCGTACCCACTGCGTGACCCGTTCCAGCTTGCGAAATTCGCCTCCACCGCTGACAGTGACGAGCGTGTCTTTGGGCAATTCGCTGATTGCCTCGTTGTGCAGGTTGGCTTGCGGTCGCACCTTGAGGGCCCCTCTAGCCGTTTCGACGCGATGCTGACCGTTCACCACCGACTGCAGGAACTGAGATGCGAGGTAACCGCGCAGCGATCCATCGGCATTGCTCAGGCTGGCCGGGCCCAGGCGGTTTTCCAGACGTCGGTACTCGCCGTCGCCGCTGATGCTCAGCTCGGCGCCGCAGGGCAAGAAGTCAGCGACCTTGTCGGACCGGGGGCGGTAGTAAACGTACACGCCGCGTTGTTCGGGATCGTCAGGATGGGGCTCGTTCGCCGTGGCCTTGACCCGGTACACTTCGCGCCAGAATCCCGGCCGTTCCAGGTTCGGATCGTCGTCATACTTCACCCAATCCTGCAGGTGCAAGTACAGGCTGTAGAAGATCAGGCTCGGCGGCTGATCGGTGCTGCCCTCAAGCTTCGGCGGCTGCAGGTGATGACGGACCAGCACGAAGTTGCGCGAGAAGGGTTTTTCAACTTCTTCATTGACGAAGTAGGTCGTTTTCGGCGAATACGTATCGATGCGGTAAGCCACCACTTCGCCGTCGGCTAGGCAGTGCACGCTGGATTGATCCAGGGAACTGGCGGTACCGCTGTCGAAATGCACACCGCCGTGCCACAGGCCATTACGGCCAAGAGGGTAGTAACCGGCGGTGGCGCTGGCCAGGTGGGTCAGTTGCTGCAGCGGGTCGCGCGCGTCCTTGAACGGGTGGCACCAGTTTTTCAGCGGCGGCAAGCGTTCGGCTTCGGGAGTCGTCGCTGGCGAAGTGGGTTGGGTGGCAGGGGTTGGCCAGACCCTGGGGGTGCTTGAATCGTAGTGACGGCCAAAAATCCAGTCGAGCAGCGTTGCCATGGCGTGTACGTTCCTTGTAACGAAAGGGGAGCAGGCAGCGAA
>NZ_APIO01000159.1:0-16156 GCF_000408945.1 Pseudomonas sp. G5(2012) | reverse complement strand
AGCCGGCTCCTACAAGGGTCAGGCCACACATACAAACGGACATCCGGTCATGACCCAACTCCCCACCGACATCAAGCTGCACAAAGCCTCGAAAACCCTGACGCTCAAATACGCGTCCGGCGAGGAATACACCCTGCCCGCCGAGTTCCTGCGCGTGCACTCTCCTTCCGCCGAGGTCCAGGGCCACGGCAAACCCATCCTGCAATTTGGCAAGATCAACGTAGGACTGAGCAAGATAGAACCCGCCGGTCAGTACGCACTGAAACTGACCTTTGACGATGGCCACGACAGCGGCCTGTTCACCTGGGAATACCTCTACGAACTGGGGCGACGTCATGACGCGCTTTGGGACGATTATCTTGCCGAGCTAAAAGCCGCAGGAAAAACCCGCGACCCGAACGAATCTGTCGTCAAGCTGATGCTCTAGCCTGCGCCTCTTGCTCTTTAGAGGGCATTTTCTAATTCCATCTGTTTGAATGCTCGGCTTCAGGGTCGACGCCTGGCCCGCTTGCGAAAAAAATTAAACTCGGGTAACCAATGGACTGGCAAGGTCCCTGCAGTGCTCTCTGAATTAAAAAAGCAGTGATGCAGAATCAAAGGTCACCCGAGCAGTAGTACCTGGCAATTGCTGTGTGACTACACAGCTGGACCAAGGTACTCGTCTCAGGGCAATGGAGCGTCGTAGATGAGTAACAAGAGTAACGATGAGTTGAAGTATCAAGCCTCTGAAAACACCTTGGGGCTTAATCCTGTCGTTGGGCTGCGTGGAAAGGATCTACTGGCTTCTGCTCGAATGGTGCTTAGGCAGGCCATCAAGCAACCGGTGCACAGCGTCAAACATGTCGCGCACTTTGGTCTTGAACTCAAGAACGTACTGCTGGGTAAATCCGGGCTGCAACCGACCAGCGATGACCGTCGCTTCGCCGATCCGGCCTGGAGCCAGAACCCGCTCTATAAACGTTATTTGCAAACCTACCTGGCGTGGCGCAAGGAACTCCACGACTGGATCGATGAAAGTAACCTCGCCCCCAAGGATGTGGCGCGTGGGCACTTCGTGATCAACCTCATGACCGAAGCCATGGCGCCGACCAACACCGCGGCCAACCCGGCGGCAGTCAAACGCTTTTTCGAAACCGGTGGCAAAAGCCTGCTCGACGGCCTCTCGCACCTGGCCAAGGATCTGGTACACAACGGCGGCATGCCGAGCCAGGTCAACATGGGTGCATTCGAGGTCGGCAAGAGCCTGGGCGTGACCGAAGGCGCGGTGGTGTTTCGCAACGATGTGCTGGAACTGATCCAGTACAAGCCGACCACCGAGCAGGTATACGAACGCCCGCTGCTGGTGGTGCCGCCGCAGATCAACAAGTTCTACGTTTTCGACCTGAGCCCGGACAAGAGCCTGGCGCGGTTCTGCCTGCGCAACAACGTGCAAACGTTCATCGTCAGCTGGCGAAATCCCACCAAGGAACAGCGAGAGTGGGGCCTGTCGACCTACATCGAAGCCCTCAAGGAAGCGGTTGACGTCGTTACCGCGATCACCGGCAGCAAAGACGTGAACATGCTCGGGGCCTGCTCCGGCGGCATCACTTGCACTGCGCTGCTGGGCCATTACGCGGCGATTGGCGAAAACAAGGTCAACGCCCTGACCTTGCTGGTGAGCGTGCTTGATACCACCCTCGACAGCGACGTCGCCCTGTTCGTCAATGAACAGACCCTTGAAGCCGCCAAGCGCCACTCGTACCAGGCCGGCGTACTGGAAGGCCGCGACATGGCGAAGGTCTTCGCCTGGATGCGCCCCAACGATCTGATCTGGAACTACTGGGTCAACAATTACCTGCTAGGCAACGAACCGCCGGTGTTCGACATCCTGTTCTGGAACAACGACACCACACGGTTGCCCGCGGCGTTCCACGGCGACCTGATCGAACTGTTCAAAAATAACCCACTGATTCGCCCGAATGCACTGGAAGTGTGCGGCACCCCCATCGACCTCAAGCAGGTGACGGCCGACATCTTTTCCCTGGCCGGCACCAACGACCACATCACCCCGTGGAAGTCCTGCTACAAGTCGGCGCAACTGTTTGGCGGCAACGTTGAATTCGTGCTGTCGAGCAGCGGGCATATCCAGAGCATCCTGAACCCGCCGGGCAATCCGAAATCGCGCTACATGACCAGCACCGAAGTGGCGGAAAATGCCGATGAATGGCAAGCGAATGCCACCAAGCATACAGATTCCTGGTGGCTGCACTGGCAGGCCTGGCAGGCCCAACGCTCGGGCGAGCTGAAAAAGTCCCCGACAAAACTGGGCAGCAAGGCGTATCCGGCAGGTGAAGCGGCGCCAGGCACGTACGTGCACGAACGGTAACTGACACACCCCGCCTTCACCTGTAGGAGCGAGCCTGCTCGCGAAAAAGTGAGGACAACGCGTTAACTCAGACAGCACGCGTTATCGTTAACGTCCTTCGCGAGCAGGCTCGCTCCTACAGGGGTTCGGGGATGAATTCATAAACAGGGCTAGAAGCATGCCGCAACCGTTCATATTCCGCACCGTCGACCTGGATGGCCAGACCCTCCGCACGGCGGTGCGCCCCGGCAAGCCTCACTTGACGCCCTTGCTGATTTTCAACGGCATCGGCGCCAACCTGGAGCTGGTGTTTCCGTTCGTCGCAGCGCTGGACCCGGACCTCGAAGTCATCGCCTTCGACGTACCCGGTGTTGGCGGTTCATCGACGCCCAATCGTCCATATCGTTTCCCAGGCCTGGCAAAGCTCACGGCACGCATGCTCGACTACCTCGATTACGGGCGAGTCAACGTGATCGGCGTGTCATGGGGTGGCGCCCTTGCGCAACAGTTCGCCTATGACTATCCAGAGCGGTGCAAGAAGCTGGTCCTGGCAGCGACAGCCGCGGGTACGGTGATGGTGCCGGGCAAGCCGAAAGTCTTGTGGATGATGGCCAGCCCACGACGGTACATCCAGCCATCCCACGTGATCCGCATTGCGCCGATGATCTACGGCGGCTCGTTCCGTCGCGACCCGACGCTGGCTGCAAGCCATGCGGCAAAGGTCCGTTCGGCGGGCAAGCTCGGTTACTACTGGCAACTGTTCGCCGGCTTCGGCTGGACCAGCATCCACTGGCTGCACAAGATCAATCAGCCGACCCTGGTCCTGGCCGGCGACGACGACCCCTTGATTCCGTTGGTCAACATGCGCTTGCTGGCCTGGCGGATCCCCAATGCCCAACTGCACATCATCGACGACGGCCATCTGTTCTTGATCACCCGGGCTGAAGCGGTGGCACCGATCATCATGAAGTTCCTTGAAGAGGAGCGCCAGCGTGCGGTGATGCACCCGCATCCGGCGCCACTGGGTGGCTGAGCGGCTCATTTCTTGTATGGCAAAGAGGAGGTGGCAGGACATCGCACCGCGCAACAACCTGCTACAGCGTCTATGGTGTTCTGGTTCGGTGTTTTGTGTTTAGCCTGAAGACGAAGGAGTGTTGAGACATGCGCGATAAACCTGCGAGGGAGTCACTACCCACCCCCGCCAAGTTCATCAACGCACAAAGTGCGATTACCGGCCTGCGTGGCCGGGATCTGGTTTCGACTTTGCGCAGTGTCGCCGCCCATGGCCTGCGCCACCCCGTGCACACCGCGCGACACGCCTTGAAACTGGGTGGTCAACTGGGACGCGTGTTGCTGGGCGACACCCTGCATCCCACCAACCCGCAAGACCGTCGCTTCGACGATCCGGCGTGGAGTCTCAATCCCTTTTATCGTCGCAGCCTGCAGGCGTACCTGAGCTGGCAGAAGCAGGTCAAGAGCTGGATCGACGAAAGCAACATGAGCCCGGATGACCGCGCCCGTGCGCACTTCGCGTTCGCCCTGCTCAACGATGCCGTGTCGCCGTCCAACAGCCTGCTCAATCCGCTGGCGATCAAGGAAATCTTCAACTCCGGCGGCAACAGCCTGGTGCGCGGGATCGGCCATCTGGTCGATGACCTCTTGCACAACGATGGCTTGCCCCGGCAAGTCACCAGGCATGCATTCGAGGTTGGCAAGACCGTCGCCACCACCACCGGCGCCGTGGTGTTTCGCAACGAGCTGCTGGAGCTGATCCAATACAAGCCGATGAGCGAAAAGCAGTATTCCAAACCGCTGCTGGTGGTGCCGCCACAGATCAACAAGTACTACATTTTTGACCTCAGCCCCCATAACAGCTTCGTCCAGTTCGCGCTCAAGAACGGCCTGCAAACCTTCGTCATCAGCTGGCGCAATCCGGATGTACGTCACCGCGAATGGGGCCTGTCGACCTACGTCGAAGCGGTGGAAGAAGCCATGAATGTCTGCCGGGCAATCACCGGCGCGCGCGAGGTCAACCTGATGGGCGCCTGCGCTGGCGGGCTGACCATTGCTGCCCTGCAGGGCCACTTGCAAGCCAAGCGACAGCTGCGCCGCGTCTCCAGCGCGACGTACCTGGTGAGCCTGCTCGACAGCCAACTGGACAGCCCGGCCACACTCTTCGCCGACGAACAGACCCTGGAGGCGGCCAAGCGCCGCTCCTACCAGAAAGGTGTGCTGGAAGGCCGCGACATGGCCAAGGTTTTCGCCTGGATGCGCCCCAACGATTTGATCTGGAGCTACTTCGTCAACAATTACCTGATGGGCAAGGAGCCACCGGCGTTCGACATTCTCTACTGGAACAATGACAACACACGCCTCCCGGCCGCCCTGCATGGTGACTTGCTGGACTTCTTCAAGCACAACCCGCTGAGCCATCCGGGTGGCCTGGAAGTGTGCGGCACCCCGATCGACTTGCAAAAGGTCACCGTCGACAGTTTCAGCGTGGCCGGCATCAACGATCACATCACGCCGTGGGACGCGGTGTATCGCTCAACCCTGTTGCTCGGTGGCGAGCGTCGCTTTGTCCTGGCCAACAGCGGTCATGTGCAGAGCATTCTCAACCCGCCGAACAATCCGAAAGCCAACTACCTCGAAGGTGCAAAACTAAGCAGCGACCCCAGGGCCTGGTACTACGACGCCAAGCCCGTCGACGGTAGCTGGTGGACGCAATGGCTGGGCTGGATTCAGGAGCGCTCGGGCGCGCAAAAAGAAACCCACATGGCCCTCGGCAATCAGAATTATCCACCGATGGAGGCGGCGCCCGGGACTTACGTGCGCGTGCGCTGATGTTCAACGACCGCGGCCTTTAACGGCCGTGGCATGACCCGATCATAAGAAGACTGGATGAAAACCCGCGAACGGATACTCGAATGTGCCCTGCAGTTGTTCAATGAGAAGGGCGAACCGAATGTTTCCACCATGGAAGTCGCCAACGAAATGGGCATCAGCCCGGGCAATCTGTATTACCACTTCCACGGCAAGGAGCCGCTGATTCTCGGCCTGTTCGAACGTTTCCAGGCCGAACTGTCCCCGTTGCTCGATCCTCCGGCCGACGTCGAACTGGCTCCTGAGGATTACTGGCTGTTCCTGCACCTGATCGTCGAGCGCCTGTCACACTATCGCTTCCTGTTCCAGGACCTGTCGAATCTGGCCGGGCGCCTGCCGAAACTGGCCAAGGGTATTCGCAACTTGCTCAATGCGCTCAAGCGCACACTGGCGTCGCTGCTGGCTCGACTGAAGGCCTTGGGGCAATTGGTCAGCGACACCCAGGCGCTGGGGCAATTGGTGGAGCAGATCACCCTGACGCTGCTGTTCTCACTGGACTATCAGCGGATTCTGGGCCGTGAAGGCGAAGTTCGGTTGGTGGTCTACCAGATCATGATGCTGGTGGCGCCGCATCTGTTGCCCTCGATCAAGGCGGCGACTGAGCAGATGGCGATGCAGTACCTGGAGGAGCATTAAGATCAAAAGATCGCAGCCTGCGGCAGCTCCTACATTGGATCGCATTGACCTGTAGGAGCTGCCGCAGGCTGCGATCTATTCAAGCCTCAAACAAAAACGCCCGACCTTGGCAGGCCGGGCGTTTTTTTGAGCCCTGAACTATCAGGACTGACTGGTTGGCGTCGATGGAGCTGACGCGGCAGTCTGGGTTACAGCAGGGGTCGGCGCGGAAGCGGAGTTCGAAGTGCTTGCCACAGCTGCCGAAGTCACCGGAGTTGCCGGTTTGGCGGTAGCCTCTGCTGGTTTGGCTGCGGCAGCTTTCGGAGCCGCCGGTTTTTTCACTGCTGGTTTCTTCGCTGCAGCAGGTTTTGCCGCTGGCTTGGCTGCCGGTTTAGCGGCAGCGGTTTTCGCTGCAGGCTTGGCGGCGGTTTTAGCAGCTGCCGGTTTGGCCGCTGATTTTGCAGCTGGCTTGGCGGCGGCTGGCTTGGCGGCAGCAGTTTTTGCAGCCGGTTTGGCCGCCGCTTTGGCCAATGGCTTGGCTGCGGTTTTGGCAGCCGGTTTAGCGGCTGGTTTGGCTGCCGCGGTTTTCGCCGCAACAGGCGCAACCTTGGCACCGGTAAGTTTTTCGATTTGCTTGGTCAGGGTATCGACCTTGCTGTGCAGAGCCTTGACTTCATTGCGGCTCGGCACGCCCAGGCGCGAAATGGCGCTGTTCAGGCGCTTGTCGAAAGCCCCTTCCAGCTCATCCCACTTGCCCAGTGCACGATCTTTTACGCCGCTGATGCGCGACTTGGCCGACGATGCGGAGTCCTTGGCGGCGTCGACAGTCTTGCCAACAGCGCTCTTGGTCAGCTTCTCGGCTTTCTCGCCGTCCTTTACCAGCGAGTCGAAGAGTTTGCTGCCGTCAGTGTCGATCTTCGAGTACACGCCTAAACCAGCCAGCCAGATTTTGCGGGAGTAGTCTTCGACTTTTCCGATCCACGAGCTGCTTTCTTTTTCGGTGTTCTTTTTACCAGCCATCCCGTTCTCCTTAAGATTTACGCGCGACGCGTTCGAGCAGTGCCGTCAGCTCATCGAGCTTGGCAGAGAGTGTCTCAACGTCATGTTTAGACGGAATGCCGATGCGATTCAAGGTACTTGCGACACGCGTGTCGAACGCTCTCTCGACTTTGTCGAGCTGAACTTCGACCTTGCCTTTGAAAGTGCTCACTTCACTCTTGGCTTCGTCGATCTCGGCATTGGCTGCTTCAAGCTTCTGGGCAACTGCTTTTTTGCCTTTGGTTTCAACTGCTTGCCCAGCCTTGATCAGCTCTTGAAAGTACTCGCTACCCTCTTGGCCGACCTTGGTGTAGGCACCCAGGCCTGCCAGCCAGATCCTGCGGGCATACGATTTGACGTCATGCAGAGCGGTCGTCGATGCGTCGATTTTTTTCTTCAAAATAACTTTGGCCATGGTCCACCTCACGCGCAGAAGGTTTGAGGAATTGCCCGCGAAAGTGTCGGGCTCCGGCACAAAGTAGGGAGAAAAATTAGAAACGGCACCCTAACAACTGACATACATGCTTGGACGCACCGCAAATCAAACTGTGGGAGCGAGCCTGCTCGCGAAGGCGTCAGGCCAGTCAATATACATATCGAATGACACATGGCTTTCGCGAGCAGGCTCGCTCCCACAGGGGATCTCATTCCAACCAGAAATCAGACCAACGCTTTATCGAGCGCCTTTTCGATTTCCGCTTTGATCATGCCGCTCATGGCCGACATCATCAGGCCCAACTCCACATCGACCTTGATCGAGTCTTCAGTGACATGCACCGCACCTTTCACACCGGAGCGCTTGAGGTTCAAGGTGTCGCCAGACCACTGCGGTTCCAGGCCATACTGATCGAAAAGTTTCTGCGCCAGCTTGTCGGCCTTCTCGCGGGCCGCTTCCTTACCCAGGCCATGGGCACGTTCAACACTAATATGGGCCATCAAATGACTCCTGCTTTATGGGGGCGATCCTGAGGCATCTTGACCTCTGCTGCGTCAAAACGTCCCGATGGTTGCCCATCTTACCTTCAGCCTTGCCAAGACAAAGCATGCCTTGGGGATTAGAATGTCGCGCATTCTCTTTTGGTGACAGCGATATGACTGATCAGCGCAAAGGCAACGATGCCGAACCCACCACTCACTTCGGCTTCAAAAACGTTCCGGAAAGCCAGAAAGCGGAAAAAGTCGCTGAGGTTTTTCACTCCGTAGCCGCCAAGTACGACCTGATGAACGACCTCCTGTCGGGCGGCATGCACCGTCTGTGGAAGCGTTTCGCAATCGAACTGTCGGGCGTGCGCACAGGTAACCGGGTGCTGGACATCGCCGGCGGCACGGGTGACCTGACCCGCAAGTTCTCGCACCTCGTTGGCCCGACTGGCCAGGTGGTGCTGGCCGACATCAACGAATCCATGCTCAAGGTCGGTCGTGACCGCCTGCTGGACCTGGGTGTGGCCGGCAATGTCGAATTCGTCCAGGCCGATGCGGAAAAACTGCCGTTCCCGGACAACCATTTCGACTGCGTGACCATCGCCTTCGGCCTGCGCAACGTCACGCACAAGGAAGACGCCCTGCGTTCGATGCTGCGCGTGCTCAAGCCTGGCGGTCGCCTGCTGGTGCTGGAGTTCTCCAAGCCGACCAACGCGCTGATGTCCAAGGCCTACGACGCCTACTCGTTCGCCTTCATGCCACTGATGGGCAAGCTGATCACCAACGACTCGGAAAGCTATCGCTACCTGGCCGAATCGATCCGCATGCACCCGAACCAGGAAACCCTGAAATCGATGATGGTCGAGGCCGGCTTCGACCGCGTGACCTATCACAACATGACCGCAGGCATCGTCGCCCTGCACCGTGGCATCAAGCCCTGATGCTGCTCGCCGGCCTGCTCGCCAGCGTTGAGCTCGGCCTGAACCGAGTGCTGCGTCTCGACAGCACGGCACTGCCGCGGCTGGCACATTTGGCCGGCAAGGTGATTGCCGTCGACTGCCGCAGCCCGGCGCTGCAAGTGTTCATCCTGCCCAGCGATGAAGGCCTGATGCTCGCGTCCCAATGGGAAACCGGCGCCGACTGCACCCTGCGCGCACCGGCCTCGAGCCTGCTGAAACTGGCGATGAGCAAAGACAAGACTTCGGTACTGCATGCACCCGAAGTCGAGCTCGACGGCGACAGCGGTGTATTGCTGGAACTGGCGGCGATCCTCCAGGACCTCGAGCTGGATTGGGAGTACGAACTCTCGCGCTGGCTTGGCCCTGTCGCCACGCAATTGGTCGGCGGTCATCTGCGCAGCCGTGCCCGCTGGTATCAGCAAGGATTCGCCAGCCTCGGCCAGAACCTGGGCGAATACCTGGCTGAAGAATCACGTACCCTCGTCGGTCAGCGCGAAGCCGAAGCCCGATTCAGTGAACTGGACCAGATCAAACTCGATCTGGAACGTCTCGAGGCGCGTTTCGAGCGCCTTTCCCGATCCCTCGACCCAAGCGATAACGCATGAAGCTGCTTGCCGTCCGCCGTTTGTTGCGCATCCAGCGCGTCGTGATCCGCTACCGCCTCGATGACCTGCTGTTCGCCCTGCCGCTGCCCTGGTTTCTCCTGGTGCTGCGTTACGCCTTGCCGTGGCGCTGGTTCCCGCGCAAGACGCTGGACCTGAGTCGTGGCGCACGATTGCGCTTGGCGCTGCAGGACCTGGGGCCGATTTTCATCAAGTTCGGGCAGATCCTGTCCACCCGCCGCGACCTGCTGCCCGAAGACATCGCCGATGAGCTGATGATGCTGCAGGACCGCGTGCCGCCGTTCGACTCGCAAGTGTCGGTCAATCTGATCGAAGAGCAGCTGGGCAAGAAAATCAGCGAAGTGTTCAGCCGCTTCGACGTCGAACCACTGGCCTCGGCATCGGTGGCCCAAGTGCACGCTGCACAGCTGAAAACCGGCGAGGAAGTCGTGGTCAAGGTGATCCGGCCTGGCCTCAAACCAGTGATCGCGCAAGACCTGGCGTGGCTGTTCATCCTCGCCCGCGCCGCCGAAAAACTCTCGGCCGATGCGCGCCTGCTGCACCCGGTGGACGTGGTCCAGGACTACGAAAAAACCATCTACGACGAACTCGACCTGCTGCGCGAAGCGGCCAACGCCAGCCAGCTCAAGCGCAACTTCGAGGGTTCGCCACTGCTGTACGTACCACAAGTCTATTGGGACTGGTGCCGGCCGAAAGTGCTGGTGATGGAGCGTATCTACGGCATCCAGGTGACCGACCTCGCGACCCTGGCGGACCAACGCACCGACATGAAAATGCTCGCCGAACGCGGCGTGGAGATCTTCTTCACCCAAGTGTTTCGCGACAGCTTCTTCCATGCCGACATGCACCCCGGCAACATCTTCGTCAGCACGGTGCAGCCGTGGAGCCCGCAATACATCGCGATCGACTGCGGTATCGTCGGCAGCCTTACCCCCCAGGACCAGGATTACCTGGCGCGCAACCTGTTCGCGTTCTTCAAGCGCGATTACCGGCGAGTGGCACAGCTGCACATCGATTCGGGCTGGGTGCCGGCAGAAACCAAACTCAACGAATTCGAAGCGGCGATCCGGACGGTCTGCGAACCGATCTTCGAAAAACCGTTAAAAGATATTTCCTTCGGCCAAGTGCTGATGCGCCTGTTCCAGACAGCTCGTCGCTTCAACATGGAAGTGCAGCCGCAACTTGTCCTGTTGCAAAAAACCCTGTTGAACATCGAAGGCCTGGGCCGCCAGCTGTACCCGGACCTCGACCTGTGGAACACCGCGCAACCCTTCCTCGAGCGCTGGATGCGTGACCGCGTCAGTCCCAAAGCCTTGTTTGGCAACGTGCAATCCCAGATCGAACAGATCCCGCACTTGGCCAATATGACCCGTGACCTGCTCGAACGCCTGTCCCAGCCCCATGCCAACGATCCGCCGCCACCCTGGCATCGACGCCGCGACGACTGGTTCCTGCGCCTGCTCGGTACGGCCCATCTGGCCGGTGGCGCGATCCTCGCCGCGGGCGGGCCATTGAACGATCTGGCCTATTGGCCAGCGGGCATCATGATGGCGGTCGGCTTGTATCTGGTCGTTCGCCGATAGCCAGTTGTGCTGCGCACTGGCACACTGTTTCAACGTTGAGCCCGACTAATGATGTGTCGGGCTTGCTGTCGGAGTCGAAGATGAAAAACTGGCTGGACGAGATCAAATGGGACGCCGACGGCCTGGTGCCGGCGATTGCCCAGGACCACAAGACCGGGCGCGTCCTGATGATGGCCTGGATGAACCGCGAAGCACTGGAACTGACGGCTGCCGAGAACCGCGCCATCTACTGGTCGCGCTCGCGCGGCAAGCTGTGGCGCAAGGGCGAAGAGTCCGGTCATGTGCAGACCCTGCATGAGATGCGCCTGGACTGCGACGCCGACGTGATCATCCTGATGGTCGAGCAGATTGGCGACATTGCCTGTCATACCGGGCGCCAGAGCTGCTTCTACCGTGTTTTCGAGAACGGCGACTGGACGACTGTCGACCCGGTCCTGAAAGATCCGCACGCCATCTATTGCGCAGGACACAAACATGAGTGACACGTTGATCCGTCTGGCCCAGGTGCTGGAAGAGCGCAAAGGCGCCGCCGCCGACAGCTCGTACGTCGCCAGCCTGTACCACAAGGGCTTGAACAAGATTCTGGAAAAAGTTGGCGAAGAGTCAGTAGAGACCATCATTGCCGCCAAGGACGCCGCCATCAGCGGCGACTGCAGCGATGTGATCTACGAAACCGCCGATTTATGGTTCCACAGCATGGTCATGCTCGCCCAATTGGGGCAGCATCCCCAGGCTGTACTCGATGAACTGGACCGTCGCTTCGGTCTGTCCGGACACGCCGAGAAAGCCTCGCGCCCGTCCGCCTGAATAACTATTAGAGAGGAGCAGCAGCATGGGCATTTTTGACTGGAAACACTGGGTCGTCATCCTGGTTGTCGTGGTACTGGTATTCGGCACCAAGAAACTGAAAAACCTCGGCACCGACGTCGGCGAGTCCATCAAGGGCTTTCGCAAGGCCATGAACGACGACGAAAAACCGGCCGACCCGACCGCGACTCCGGCCCAACCGGTTCCGCCGGTTCAGCCACAGGCCACTGTTAACCAGCCGCACACCATCGACGTGCAGGCGCAAAAAGTCGAAGAGCCGATCCGCAAAGACTCGTGAGCACTGACTAATGTTTGGTATCAGCTTCTCTGAACTGCTGCTCGTTGGCCTCGTCGCCCTGCTGGTGCTGGGCCCCGAGCGCCTGCCGGGCGCTGCGCGTACCGCCGGCCTGTGGGTTGGCCGCCTCAAGCGCAGCTTCAACGCAATCAAACAGGAAGTTGAACGTGAAATCGGTGCCGACGAGATTCGTCGGCAACTGCACAACGAGCACATCCTGTCGCTTGAGCAGGAGGCCCGCAAGATCTTCTCGCCGACCCAGCAGCAACCGACACCTGTCGAGCCTGCAGCGTCGCCGACGATTCATGCGCCAGTCGTTGAATCTGCGCCCGTCGAAGCTGTACCTGTCGCAACGACCCCGGTCGAACCCGTTGCACCTGCGGCGGCGCCCGTTGCGCCGACCCCTCAAGACCCAACATTGCCGCCGCGAGCCCCATGAGCGATCTTCCTGAAAACGACCAGCACATGCCGCTGGTTTCGCACCTCACCGAGTTGCGTACCCGCCTGCTACGCTGCGTAGCGGCGATCTTCATCATCTTTGCCGGGCTGTTCGCCTTTACCCAGCAAATCTACACCTTCGTCTCGACACCGCTGCGGGCCTACCTGCCAGCCGGTGCGACGATGATTGCCACGGATGTGTCGTCGCCGTTCCTGACGCCACTGAAGCTGACCATGATGGTGTCGCTGTTCCTGGCGATTCCGGTGATCCTGCACCAGATCTGGGGCTTTATCGCACCGGGTCTGTACAAGCATGAGAAACGCATCGCGGTGCCGTTGCTGTGTTCGAGCATCGTGCTGTTCTATGCCGGCATGGCGTTCGCCTATTTCCTGGTGTTCCCGCTGATCTTCAAATTCTTCGCCGCCGCCACCCCGGCCGGCGTGGAAATGATGACCGACATCACCAGTTATCTCGATTTCGTCATGACGCTGTTCTTCGCCTTCGGCGTGGCGTTCGAAATCCCGGTGGCCGTGGTGCTGCTGGTGTGGATCGGCGTGGTCGACGTAAAGTACCTGAAGAAGATCCGTCCTTACGTGATCATCGGCTGCTTCGTCGTCGGCATGATCCTGACCCCGCCGGACATTTTCTCGCAGACCCTGCTGGCCGTACCGATGTGGCTGCTGTTCGAGATCGGCATCCTGTTCGGCAGCCTGATCAGCAAGCGTGGCGAACATCCGGACGACCAGCCTGCCGACGATAACAACGACCAGCCGCCAGCGACCCAACCGTGAACCTGCTGCTCCTTGAAGAGGCTGACTTCATTGCGGCCGACCGGGTTGTGCTGCGTGATCGGCGGTTGACCCACATGCAGGAAGTCCATCGCTGTGAAGTGGGTGACAGCATGCGGGTCGGCCGCATCGGCGGCTTGATGGGCTCGGCCGAGGTGTTGCGCCTGGACGCCAACGAGGCGGAACTGCGCGTCACCCTCGACCAACCCCCACCCGCCAAACTGCCATTGACCCTGATCCTGGCCCTGCCGCGGCCCAAGATGCTGCGCAGGGTGTTCCAGACCGTCGCGGCCATGGGTGTGCCACGGGTCGTGCTGGTGAACAGCTATCGCGTCGAGAAGAGCTTCTGGCAGACACCGTTCCTGGAGCCCGAGGCCATTCGCGAGCAATTGATCCTGGGCCTCGAACAAGCCAGGGACAGCGTGTTGCCGCAAGTCGTGATCGAGAAACGCTTCAAGCCGTTCGTCGAAGATCGCCTGCCTGCCATTACCGAGGGCACTCTCGGCCTGGTTGGTCATCCAGGCCAATACCCGCCCTGCCCCCGCGCCCTCACCGAGCCCGTGACCCTGGCCATCGGCCCGGAGGGTGGCTGGATCCCCTACGAGATCGACTTGCTGGGCAAGTCCGGCCTGCAACCGGTGCAGCTGGGCGAGCGCATCCTGCGCGTGGAAACTGCCGTTACCGCGCTGCTCGCCCGGCTCTTCTAACCAAACACCGCCCCCCCTGTAGGAGCGAGCATGCTCGCGATGGCCAACAGAGCGCCGCAGGGTTTCAGGCAGCCAGCGTCATCGTTAACGACCTTCGCGAGCATGCTCGCTCCTACAGGATTTCCCCCGCCTGCCGATATACCTCCCATGAAACCAATGTTTGCTCCGGGAGAGTTGCAGCATGTACCAATCGCTAGCCGATAAACTGGGGAACGTAAGCGTAAACCGCAAGCTGGGCGTCGGCTTCGGTCTTGTGCTGCTGCTGACGATGCTGATCACCTTCACGGGCTGGACCGGCCTGAGCGACGTCACCCGTCGCGGTGATACGCTGGGGTTCATTTCCGATATCAACGGGATGACCAAAGACCTGCGCATCGCCCGCCTGGATTACGAAATGCGCCGCGGCGAACAAGGCCCTGGCGCCGTCAACGATTTGCTGGGCAAGCTCGACACCAGCCTGCAAGCGGCTCGCCGGATGATCGAGCAACCCGCCGACGTGACCATGGTCGACCAGCAATTGGCCGCCGTCAGCCAGTACAAGCAAGCTTTCGCGTCCATGACCCAGATCAGCGCCAGTCGCGAAGATGCTCGCAGCAAATTGGGCGCCACCGCCGACAATGCCGTGGCCAAAGTCGCCGAAGTCGAACAATCCCTGCTGCAAGGCGACAGCGTGGCGCAGTTCAACAGCGTGATCGACTTGAGCAAATTGATCCAGCAAGCGCGCTTTCAGGTGCGTGGCTACACCTATAGCGGCAAGGCCGAGGCAGAACAGCCAGCGCTGGACGCCATCGACAACGCCCTGAAATATCTGCAAAGCCTGCCGTCGAAGCTGCCAGAACAACACATCGCTAACTTGCAGCAAGCAACAGACTCGCTCAGGGCTTACCGCGCCGCGGTCATCCAATACCACGATTCCCAGACCGCCAGCGCCGATGCATTCAAACATATGGCTGCCCAAGGCGAGATTCTGCTCGACGTCAGCAAGAAGCTCACCGTCTCGCAAACCCTGGTGCGCGATACCGACGTAGCGCACGCCAAGAACATGCTGTTGCTGGCCACCCTCCTGGCCTTGGTCATAGGCCTGTTTGCCGCCTGGGCCATCACCCGGCAGATCGTGATTCCGCTGAACCAGACCCTCAAGGCGGCCGAACGCATCGCCGCCGGCGACCTGACCCACAACCTGGTGTCCCGTCGCCAGGATGAACTTGGCCAACTGCAGCGCGCCATTCAGAGCATGACCCAAGGCCTGCGCGAATTGATCGGCGGCATCAGCGACGGCGTCACGCAGATCGCCAGCGCCGCCGAGGAACTGTCGGCCGTCACCGAACAGACCAGCGCCGGGGTCAACAGCCAGAAGGTCGAGACCGATCAGGTGGCGACCGCCATGAACGAGATGACCGCAACGGTGCAGGAAGTCGCACGCAACGCTGAGGAAGCCTCGGAGGCCGCTGTAGCAGCCGACCAGCAGGCCCGCGAAGGTGACAAGGTAGTCGGCGAAGCCATCGCGCAGATCGAGCGCCTGGCCAAGGAAGTGGGTCACTCCACCGAGGCCATGGGCGAGCTCAAGCGCGAAAGCGACAAGATCGGCAGCGTGCTCGACGTGATCAAGTCGGTGGCCCAACAAACCAACCTGCTGGCGCTCAACGCGGCTATTGAAGCCGCCCGTGCCGGTGAGGCGGGGCGCGGTTTTGCCGTGGTCGCTGATGAAGTGCGCAGCCTGGCCCAGCGTACCCAGAAGTCCACGGAAGAAATCGAAGAGCTGATCGTCGGCCTGCAAAGCGGCACCCAGCACGTGGCCAACATCATGGACAACAGTCGCGCCCTGACCGACAGCAGCGTGGAACTGACCCGTCGCGCCGGCGGCTCACTTGAAAACATCACACGCACGGTGTCGGCGATCCAGGCGATGAACCAACAGATTGCCGCCGCGGCTGAACAACAGAGCGCCGTGGCCGAAGAGATCAACCGAAGCGTGCTGAACGTGCGTGATGTGTCGGACCAGACGTCGGCTGCGAGTGAAGAGACGGCGGCGTCCAGCATCGAGCTGGCGCGATTGGGGACGCATTTGCAGATGCTGGTGGGCAAGTTCAGGGTTTGAGGTGATGCGAGAGCCTCGGTTCGCCTGGGACCGAGGTGATGCCTTCGCGAGCAGGC
>NZ_APIO01000158.1:0-1558 GCF_000408945.1 Pseudomonas sp. G5(2012) | reverse complement strand
TGCTCGCTCCTACAAGTACAGGGTCATTTCAGGCTGATGCGAATCCGCTTGCGTGCACTGCGCGTCAGGCGGATCGACAGCATCAGCGCCGCGCAGCTCAGGCCGACGATCAGGCCCTGCCAGAGGCCGCTCGGGCCGCTTGGCGTGCCCAGCCAGTCGGTCAGGCCGAGGGCGTAGCCCACCGGCAGGCCGATGCCCCAGTAGGCGAACAGGGTCAGGATCATCGTCACCCGGGTGTCTTGATAGCCGCGCAACGCGCCGGCCGCCGTGACCTGGATCGCATCGGAAAACTGGAACAGCGCCGAATACACGATCAACATCGCCGCCACCTTGATCACCGTCGGGTCCGCCGTGTAGATCGTCGCGATGTGCTCACGCAGCAATAGCATCATGCTCGCCGACAGGCAGGCGTACGCCAACGCCGTGCCCATGCCGACGCCTGCGGCGAAACGCGCTTCACGGGGTTGCTCGCGCCCCAGCGCCTGGCCGACCCGCACGGTCACGGCCATGCCCAAGGAGTAGGGGATCATGAACACCAGCGAGCTGAAGTTGAGGGCGATCTGGTGACCGGCGACCACGGTGGCGCCGAGGCTGCCGATCAACAGGGCGATTACGGCGAAGATGCTCGACTCGGCGAATACGGCAATGCCGATAGGCAGGCCGATGCCCAGCAGGCGCTTGATCACCGACCATTGTGGCCAATCGAAACGGCTGAACAGCTGGCTCGATTGATAGGCTGGCGCCCAGCGCTCCCAGCCGGCCATGCCCAGGGCCATCACCCACATCACGATCGCCGTGGCCCAGCCGCAACCGACACCGCCCATGGCCGGCACGCCGAAGTGGCCATAGATGAACACGTAATTCAGCGGAATGTTCAGCGCCAGGCCGCACAGGCCCAGGACCATCGCCGGGCGGGTGCGGCCCAGGCCGTCACTGAAGCAGCGCAGCACATGGTAGATCGCGACCGCAGGCAGGCCGCTGGCGATGCCGTGCAGGTACTGCATGCAGGGGCCGATCAGTTCGGGATCGACCTTCATCACGCGCAGGACCGGCTCGGCGCCCAGTAGCAGGCCGGTCGCGATCAGGCCCACCACCAACGCCAGCCACAGCGCCTGACGCACGATCGGGCCGATCTCGCTGTGGGTCCCGGCACCAAAGCGCTGGGCGACTTTCGGCGTGGTGGCCAGCAACGTGCCGGTCATCAACAGGAACACCGGCACCCAGATCGAGTTGCCTAGCGCCACCGCCGCCAGGTCGCGCGGCCCGACCCGGCCAGCCATCACCGCATCGACAAAACCCATCGCCGTGGTGGCCAGTTGCGCGATCATGATCGGCAAGGCCAGGCCGAGCAGGTTTTTCAGCTCCAGGCGGACCCGGGCGGGGCGGGAGAGGGAAGGGCTGGCGGTGTGGGGAGTCACGGAATTCAAGGGCAAAGCGTCCAAAGATTGTTCATGCG
This sequence comes from Pseudomonas sp. G5(2012), assembly GCF_000408945.1. Classification (NCBI taxonomy): domain Bacteria; kingdom Pseudomonadati; phylum Pseudomonadota; class Gammaproteobacteria; order Pseudomonadales; family Pseudomonadaceae; genus Pseudomonas; species Pseudomonas sp. G5(2012). Next base: position 102 of record NZ_APIO01000158.1, on the reverse strand, counting down.
CGGCTGCGCATTCTACGCGTTGACGCAGCGGTCAGGAAAAGACTGTGTTGGGGATTTGTAATCCCACCCCTCCCTCTGTAGGAGCGAGCATGCTCCGGGCGG
>NZ_APIO01000157.1:0-16506 GCF_000408945.1 Pseudomonas sp. G5(2012) | reverse complement strand
CCTTCGCCGGCAAGCCGGGCTCTTACAGAAGGCGATTTCGGCTCCATAAAAAGGAAAAATCATGTCCAAGACTCAGTTGTTCGACCTCGACGGCAAGATCGCATTCGTCTCCGGCGCCAGCCGCGGCATCGGTGAAGCCATCGCCAAACTGCTGGCCCAGCAAGGCGCCCACGTGATCGTCTCGAGCCGTAAACTCGAGGGCTGCCAGCACGTGGCGGACGCGATCATCGCCGCCGGGGGCAAAGCCACCGCCATCGCCTGCCACATCGGCGAGATGGAACAGATCAGCCAGGTCTTCGCCGGCATCAAGGAACAGTTCGGGCGCCTGGACATCCTGGTCAACAACGCCGCGACCAATCCGCAATTCTGCAACGTGCTGGACACCGACCTCAGCGCCTTCCAGAAGACCGTCGACGTCAATATCCGCGGTTACTTCTTCATGTCAGTGGAAGCCGGCAAACTGATGCGCGAAAACGGCGGCGGCAGCATCATCAACGTCGCATCGATCAACGGCGTCTCTCCCGGGATCTTCCAGGGTATCTACTCGGTGACCAAGGCAGCCGTGATCAACATGACCAAGGTGTTTGCCAAGGAATGCGCGCAGTTTGGCATCCGCTACAACGCCCTGCTGCCGGGCCTGACGGATACCAAGTTTGCGTCGGCGCTGGTGAAAAACGAGGCGATCTTGAACACTGCGCTGCAACAGATCCCGCTCAAGCGCGTGGCAGACCCAAGCGAGATGGCCGGCGCCGTGCTGTACCTGGCGAGCGACGCATCGAGCTACACCACGGGCGTTTCGCTGAACGTCGACGGTGGGTTCCTGTCCTGATCTGATACACCCCTATGTAGGAGCGAGCATGCTCGCGATGGACCTGAGAACGACAAGGGGTGTCAGGTTCCCAGCGTTATCGTTAACGACCATCGCGAGCATGCTCGCTCCTACAGGGGGCTTACGTTTTTACTGGGTGACGCACCGCGTCACGGTTGTTTCGCGTTTTACCTCCCCTTCCGCCCGCATATCGCCCATTACCTGGGTGCTATCCGAGGTCTGGCAGGTCGTTTCAGGCGGCGGTGGTGGTGCAGCAGGTGGAGGTGGCGGCGGACTGGAGCAGCCACCGATAATCACGGCACACAGTGCAACAGGAGCAAAAACGCGTTTCCCAAGACTTTTCATAGGCTGACCCGCGAAAAAGGATGTACACGTTTGTGTGACAACAGAACACCGCTGGAAAGTTCACGGTGCGGCTGCAGAAAAATCACTTTTGTACTTTCTTATCGCGTATTCACTCGTCCGGGCATGACAAACCTGGCAATTCCTACACTACCGGATCCGGGCGCTGCAGGCTGTTGCATTCCAGTTCATACCTCAATTCTTCGATAAGCGCCGCCACCGATTCGGGTGTCTGCAGCAGGGTTACGTTCAATCCGCTGACCACCAGATCGACTTGTCCCGACACCGGGTGGTAGAGCTTGATGGTCAAGGTATGATCGCCAGTGATATTGCATTCACAAGCCAAAGGCGAAAAGGTCCGTTCAAGCTGCGTGCGCAGCTGCGCTACGTAAATCATTGCGACAGCCCACCGCGGCCATCCAGTGCGTGGGTAATGCATTCGTCGAGCATGGCTGTTCCTTTTACGACCCAGGGAGGATGAATGATCGGTAAACGTCATTCGCCCGCTCTTAGCCTAAGGCTTGCCACCTACCTGCCAGAACCTGAGTTTGCACCCCCTCGATTAGTGCATTTGCACCTTACCCTTGAGTCTTTGGACGCCATGCACTGGAAAACAGTCCGCGTTCGCGCGCCCAGACAATCGCCTCGCTGCGGCTGTGCACGTCTAACTTGGAATACACGGTCGCAACGTGGTTGCGCACGGTATTCGTCGCCAGTTTCAGGCGCGCAGCGATTTCCTTGTCCGCCAGGCCTGCACAGATCAGTTCCAGCACGTCGCGCTCCCGAGCTGTCAGGTCGGTAAACGACACGCTGGGCAACTGCGGTGCGTTGACGTTCTTCACGTTGGCGAGTTTTTCGATCAGCGTGCGACTGAACCAGGAGGCATCTTTCATCACCTCTTCAATGGCCGCCACCAATTCCAGCTCGGTGCGTTTGCGCTCGGTGATGTCCATCAACACCAACAGGTAGCAAGGGCTACCCTGGATGTTCACGGTGTCGGCGGAAACGGCGCAATCGATCAGTTCGTTGTCTTTCCTGCGCACACGCACGTCAACGCGGTCCAGGCTTGCGGTTTTCTCCAGGGTGGTAAAGAACCGCGTGCGTGCCCCTTTGTCATGGAAAACCTCGATCTCGGCGATGGTTTTGCCGGACACCTCGTCGCTGGAGTACGCAAGGGTCTCGAGGAACGCGTCATTGACATCCATCACCACCTGGTCGCTGGCGCTGCACACCAAGGTTGGCACCGGCGTCAGGCGAAAGGCCTTGGCAAACCGCTCCTCGCTCTGGCGCAGGGCCACTTCGACCTTGCGCCGGGGCTCCATGTCGACGAAGGAAAACAGCATGCAGGCTTCGTCATGCAGCTCAAGGGGCTGCCCGGCGACGATCACCTGCTTGGTACCGCCTGCGGGCAACTGCAGTTCGGCCTGCATCTGGGGAATGGTGGTGCCGTCGCGCAAGCATTGTTTCGCCAGATCCCTGTTTTCAGCCTGTGCCAGCACATCCAGCTCGTAGGTCGACGTGCCGATCACCTGGTCACGGGCGTAACCGGTCATCTCGAGGAAACCCGGATTGACCTTGATATAACGCAAATCGCTGAGACGGCAAATCACCGCGGGCGCCGGGTTGGCGGCAAAGGTTTTTTCGAAACGCTGCTCGGCGCTCGCCCAGTCGGTGACATCGTCCATGATCAATACCAGCGATTCCGGCTCGCCACGGTTGTCGGCCAGCACCAGGCTGCGCACGCGATGGACCCACATGGTCTCTTCATCCGCCGCTGGCGTCACCTCTACCAGCACATCGCTGAAGGTCTCGCCGCGAGCCACGCGGTTGATCGGGTAGCTGTGCGCCGGGACCGGATGGTTATTGCGATACCGCAATGCGAAGCGCTTGGCATATTCCTTGGCATTGGCCCCCAGATCGCCGATGCGCTCGACGCCGTGCATCGCCAGCGCGGCGTCATTGGCCCAGAGAATGCACTGATCGGGGTCGAGCAGAATAACCCCGTCGGTCAGCCCTGCGATGATCTGCTGCAACTGGCGGCGATTGGTTTCGGTGGTCAGGACGTCCTGGCTCATTGCGACTCCACAAGTTGGGTGACTCTGTGAAGTCTCCGACCGCCCGTTTTTCGGATAGTGCAAAGAACCTGTGGGAGCGGGCTTGCTCGCGAAGGCGGTGTGTCATTCAACAGATTCAGGGACTGATCCACCGCCTTCGCGAGCAAGCCCGCTCCCACAAGGTTGTGCGTTAAGCCGGCCGGTCTTGCAGGACCAGCTCACGCAACGTATCGAGAAACAGCTTGAGTACCGGCGAATCGTCGTCCGCTCGGTAGGTAGCGTACAACGGCACCTCCGGCAACGCCGGGGTCAGGCGCCGGAACACCAGGCCTGCAGGCGCCAGCTGTTCGATGGAGGCCGGCAACAAGGCCACGCCGAAACCGGCGCGGACCAGGCTGAGCAAGGTTTGCACCTCGATCACCTGCTGGCGAATCTGCGGCGTGAAACCGGCCTGGATGCAGCACTGGTAGAGAAAATCGGCAAAACGCGATTGCTTGAGCTCCAGCGCCACGAACGGCTCGGGCGCCAGGTCCGCGGGTGCCAGAAGCTGTTTTGCGGCCAGCGGGTGATCGACCGGCATGACCACCCGGATCGGCTCGTAGATCAGCAGTTCATTGCGCAACTGCGGATCGTCATAGCCGACCCGGAACACGCAGGCATCGATGCGTTTTTCCTTGAGCGCCTTGACCTGCGCCGCCGGCGTCATCTCATGCAGGCGCCAGCTCACCTGCGGATAACGTTCGCGAAACAGGTGCAAGGCCCGAGGCAGCACACCGACCATTACCGAACTGATCATGCCGATTTCCAGCTCGCCCAACTGGCCGCGACCGGTTTGCCGTGTCAGGTCGAGCGCACGGTTGAGCTGTTCGAATACCAGCGGTGCCTGCTCCTTGAGCATTTGCCCGGCGGCGGTCAGCTCGACCCGGTGATGACTGCGCTCGAACAGCGGCGTCCCAAGTTCCTCCTCCAGCAGCCTAATCTGCTGGCTCAGCGGAGGCTGGCATATGTGCAAGCGGGTGGCGGCCCGGCCGAAATGCAGCTCTTCGGCCAGCGCCATGAAGTAGCGCAACAGACGCAAGTCCATGACAACTACCCCAGGTTCAAGGGGGTCGAGCGCTGGCGCACGCCGGTCAGGCTGAACAGGGCATTGGCGATGGCCGGGGCCACCGATGGGCTGCCCAGCTCGCCTACACCACCGGGCTTGCCCGGATCACCCTCGACCAGCAGGATGTCCAGCGCCGGCATGTCCGACATGCGCGTTACCCGGTAATCGTGGAAGTTGCTTTGCACCACCCTGCCTTGCCTGATGTCCAGGCGATCGAACAAGGCGTGCCCCAGGCCCCACATCAGGCCGCCGTAGATCTGTTCTTCGACGCCGCCAGGCGAAACGGCCAGACCGCAATCGACAACGCAGGTGAGCTTCTCGACCTTGACTACGCCATCCTGTTTCGACACCCGTGCAACCACCGCGATGAAACTGCTGTAGCCCTGGTTGGTGGCGATCCCCAACGCCGTCCCTTCAGGCAGGGGCTGGCCCCAACCGGCGCGCTCGGCAGCGCTTTTGAGCACCGCAACGTGCCGTGGCCGATCCTGCATGTTGGCCAGGCGCATGGCCAACGGGTCTTGCCCTGCGCCATGGGCCAGCTCATCCATGAAGCTCTCCACGGCGAACACGTTGGGGATGAAGCTCACCGAGCGATACCAGCCGCTGGGCACCCGGGTTTCGTGCCTGACCCATGCAAGGTCGAGGTTTGCCGGGCGATAGGCGAAATCCCACGCGGTGATGGCCTCGGTGGTGCTGTAGTCCATTTTATCGGGACGTTCGAAGTAGCCCGGTTCCCACTGCTCTGGCGAGGCGGGTGACACGGCCTCCAGCTGCAACGCCGTCAAGTGTCCCTGGGCGTCCAGCGCACCCTTGGCCCGATGGAGCGTGGCCGGGTGCATGAACAATGAACGCATTTCGTCTTCACGGCTGTTCATCAGTTTTACCGGCACCCTGGTTTGCTGCGCCAGGTACGCCACTTCGAACAACCAGTACTTGGCTTCGCGCGCGCCGAAACTGCCGCCGGACACCAACTCATGGATGGTGACCTTGTCCTGGACGATCTTGCACACCGTTTTCGCCGCTTCCAGGGCCGAGGAAGGCACCTGCACGCCGCCCCAATAGGTGATGGCGTTATCCTTGACCTGTGCGGTGATGCAAATCGGCTCGAGCGGATTCTGCACCTTGTAGGGCATGCGGTACTCGGCTTCGAACAGTTTCGCCGCGTTCGGCCATTGTCCGCTCACGTCCCCGGCAGCCATTGCACGGACCCGTTGTGCGCCCTCGTCTGCCAGCGCAGCTGCCTGGGCCTTGTGCAGCTCATCGCTGTCGAAACCGGCCAGCGGTGAGTCGCTCCATTGCACCTCGAGCAACGCGCGGCCCTGATGCGCGGCCCAGTAATGGACCGCCAACACCGCCACGCCCTCGACGTTACCGCCGAGTACGTCGGGACGGCCCGGCACCTTGATCACCTTGCGCACGCCCGGCACCTGCAGCGCCGCCGTGCTGTCCACCGATACGACGCTCGCCCCGACCACGGGCGCGCGCTGAATCACCGCCACCAGCATGTCCGGCAGCACCACGTCGATACTGTAGGTGAAGCGCCCGCAGACCTTGGCCTGGGCGTCGCGCTTGTGCCGCAGCTTGCCGATGTACTTGAACTGCGCCGGGTCCTTGAGCGTGACCTTGGTCGGTGCCGGCAGATGCGCGGCAACCACGGCCAGTTCACCGTAACCAAGGCTGCGCTGGGTCGCCGCATGCACGACGCGCCCCTCCTCGGTGGTACAGGTGTCGGCGCTGACTTTCCACTGCCTGGAGGCGGCGGTGAGCAACAACGTGCGCGCCGTCGCCCCGGCCATGCGCAGGCGCTCGTACTCCAGCGACACGCTGGTACTGCCGCCGGTGGAGAAGACCTTCCAGATCGGGTGAATGTAGGTTTCGAAGAACGGATTTTCCGGCGAGATCACCTGCACAGACATCGGGTTGACGTCCAGCTCCTCGGCTACGCACGCGGCCAGCGCGGTGTGCGTGCCGGTGCCGGAATCGTGCTTGTGCACCACCAGTTTCACCGTGCCGTCGGGCAGGATGCGCACCCAGGCATTGGGTTCGAAGTCACTGGCCGGCGTCGGGGCCTTGGGGTCTGTCGCAGACAGGCCGCAGGGCAGGTAAAACGCGATGGCCAGGCCGCTGGCAGCGGTCGCGGTTTGCTTGAGAAACGTACGTCGCGAGAGATCCATCCGTGAAATCGACATCACGCCTCCTTAGGCGCGTTGGCCGCGCGTTTGATCGCCTTGTTGATCCGCCCGTAGGTGCCGCAGCGGCACAGGTTGCCGGACATGGCATTGCGGATCGAGTCGTCGCTCACTTCTGCACCGGAGCTGAGCAACGCGGCGGCGGACATGATCTGACCGGATTGACAGTAACCGCATTGCGGCACATCTTCGGCAACCCAGGCCAGTTGCAGCGGATGCTGCCCAGTGGGCGACAGGCCTTCGATGGTGGTGATCCGATGCCCCGCCACGGCGGCCACCGGCAATTGGCAGGACCGCACCGCGACACCGTCCAGATGCACAGTGCAGGCGCCGCACAGGCCCATGCCGCAACCGAACTTGGTGCCGGTGAGTTTCAAATGGTCGCGCAGCACCCATAACAAGGGCATGGAGGGGGACGTCTCTACCAGCTCGCGTCGTTCGCCGTTTACCGTGAATTCGATCATTGTCAGGCTCCAAGAGAGCGGCCCGTCTTTGTGCAGGCCTGGTGCTCGATTATTGGAAGCCTGGTGAAAATCGGGCCAGCGACGATTTCTGCCATCCTGTGTAAGTAGGACTAACAGCATGTACAAGCGATACCCGTCGGTGCAGTCCATGAGTGCCTTCATCCAGGCCGCCCGCAGCGGCAGTTTCTCCAGCGCCGCGCGCAAACTGGACCTGACCCACAGCGCCATCAGCCAGCAGATCCGTTCCCTGGAAGACTTCATCGGTCAGCCGCTGTTCGTGCGCGAAGGGGGTGGCAGCAACCTGACTGACGCCGGGCAGTTGTTTGCCAGCGTGCTGTCCGACGGCCTGGCGCAAATCGACCGGGCGCTGTCTTCGGTAAAGAACCGCAGTGTGGCGCAGAGGCTGACGATCGACGTAGACAGCGAACTGGCCCAGAGCTGGCTCAATCCGCGCTTGCCACAGCTGTTGGACCTGTTGCCCGAGCATGAGGTGGTGTTGCTGTCGATGCCGCGCTCGGACCGCAGCACGTTTGAACGCGTGGACCTGGCCCTGCGCTACTGCTATGGCGATTGGGACGACTGCGAGATGACGCAGATTTGCGGGGATCGGGTGATGGCGGTGGCGTCGCCCCGATTGCTTGAGCGGCACGGTTTGCAGTTACCGCTGAGCCCGGCGCAGATCCTCGAACTGCCGTTGCTGGGGTATACGCGACGGTCGTGGATTCCTTGGCTGGATGCGGCGGGAATGCCTCCCGTCGAGCCTGCGGCAAGGGTGGTGTTCGATAACGCGGCCAATCTGATTGCGGCGGCCGAGGCCGGTGTTGGCGCGGGACTGGTGCGCGGTTTGCTGGCGGCAGATGCGTTGCGTAGCGGTCGGCTGGTGATGTTGAACGAGGCGCAGATTGCGGCGCATTACAACCTGTATGCGGTGTGGCCGCCGGGACATGGTGAGCGCGTGGCGCCGGTGGTTGAGGCGGTCAAGCAGTTGGCTTTGCGTACACAACACTGACGCCTTCGCGAGCAGGCTCGCTCCCACAGTTGACTGCATTGGAATGCAGTTGAAGGTGGGAGCGAGCCTGCTCGCGAAGAGGCCGGAAAAGCCCACCACTCATGCTCCATATCGAACGCATATCAAACCCCTACCCAATTAATATTGTACGAACCTCACCCCCCCTTCCAATACTCCTCCCCAAGCAGCCAGCGTCCCGAGCCGGATGCGACCAGGCGAGGGAATGCGTGAGTCTTTGCGCATAGAAATGGCCGATTGCCCGGACGTGGCTGCTAGCGAACCGCAAGGTTCCTTTCCCCGCTATCAGGAGATCGACTTCAATGATCATCGATATCAGTTGCTATCCCACCGATCTGGTGGACCTCGCCTGGAGGCATGACGGTGACCCGTTCACCGGCGAGCGTCTGCTGCAGATGATGGATGGCCCGTACATGGTCAACGGCAAACCTCGCCGCATCGACAAAGCCTTCATCCAGCCCCCGCAGGGCAACACCATCTACACCTGGACCGACGGTGAACTCAGCGGGCGCGAATCCATCGACGCCTACATGGCCTACACGCTGAAAATGGTCCAGGCCTACCCGGATCGCTTCATCGGTTGCTTCGTCTACAACCCGCGCTGCGGCGTGGAAAACGGCGTCGAGGCCATCGAGCGCTACGTCAAGGAACACGGCTTCAAGATGGTCCAGATGCAGGCCAACATGCACGCCTACCGTCCTGACCGCGCCCTGGACTGGGTGCGCCCGGCCTTCGAGAAGTGCGCCGAACTGGGCATCCCGGTCAAGCTGCACACCGGCGATGGGCCGTACAGCATCCCGTCGGAATGGGTGCCGATGATCAAGGAGTTTCCCAACGTCGATTTCATCATGGCTCACTTCGGCGTGCAGACCGGCGGCGTCTACGTGTTCGAACCGATGCAATGGGCGATGGAGTTGCCCAACGTCTACTGCGAATCGGGTTGGTGCCTGCAATCGCGGATCGTCGAGTTCGCCAAGGTCTTGCCCACCCACAAGATTCTCTTCGGTACCGATACGCCGCCGAACGAACCGGGCATGTGGCTGCGCCTGCTGGAAGTGCTGTGCCATGAACCGCCGCAAGGCCTGAACCTCGACGAAGACACCCTTGAAGAGTACCTGGGCAACAACACCGCACGGATGATCGGCCTCAAACCCACGCCGCCACCCCGTTCCGTTTCCGAAGCAGAGGCGCAACTCAAGCGTCCCGTCACCACGCAACTGGCCAGGAGCTGAACCGATGATCATCGATACCCATCTGCACCCCACCAACCTGGTCGACGAGGCCTGGCGCCACACCGGCGAACCCTTCACCGGCGAGCGCATGCTCAAGCTGATGGACGGCCCGTACATGATCAACGGCAAGCCGCGCCGCATCGACATGGGTTTCATCCAGCCACCGCCGGGCAACACCGGTTACCGCGACGGCAACCGCCGTGGCCGTGAGGGTGTGCGGGACTACATGTCCTACGTCGCCGAACTGTGCGTGAAATACCCCGACCGTTTCATCGGCAATTTCAACTTCAACCCGCGCTGGGGGCCGGAAAACGGTGCGGCGGAGCTGGAGTTCCACATCAAGGAATACGGTTTCAAGATGCTCAAGCTGCACGCCAACATGCACGGTTATCGTCCGGACCGGGCGCTGGACTGGCTGCGTCCGGCAATGAAGGTGTGTGCCAAGTACAACATCGTGGTGCTGATCCACACGGGCGACGGCCCGTACACCATTCCAACCATGTTCTACCCGATCATCCGTGAGTTCCCGATGGTCAATTTCATCATCGGCCACTTCGGTATCCAGACCGGCGGCAACTACTCGTTCGAAGCGTTCTGGATGGCCATGGACACGCCGAACGTGTTCTGCGAATCGGGCTGGTGCTTCCAGTCGCGGATTGTCGAGTTCGCCAAGGACCTGCCACGCAACAAGATCGTGTTCGGCACCGACTCGCCGCCGAACGAGCCGGGCATGTGGCTGCGCGAGCTTGAGGTGCTGTGCTCGCCCGCACCACAAGGCCTGGGCATCGACGAGGACCACCTTGAGGATTACCTGGGCAACAACATCGCCCGGTTGTGCGGCATCGAACCGACGCCGCCACCCAAGGACCTGGCCGAGGCGGACATTCGCCTGACCACGACGTACCCGTAGTACCCCATGTGGGAGCGAGCCTGCTCGCGAAAGCGGAGTGTCAGGCGGTACGGATGTCGCCTGACACGGCCTCTTCGCGAGCAGGCTCGCTCCCACAGGGACCTCGCTGTCCCTTTTTCACGAGGTGAAACCATGACCCTCTCGACGCTCGGCGATACCCAGGATTTTCATGTTTTTCTAGACGCCTATCGCCGGCAATACCCGGACGATGTGCTGACGGTCCGGCAATCCCTTTCAGCCGACCAGGACGTCACCGCCCTGGTCGATGCCCTGGCCAACCAGGGCCGCGACCCGCTGCTGATCTGCGAAAAAGTCGGCACCTTCGGCGTGCCAGTGGCCACCAACCTGTTTGCCTCCCGTACCCGTATCGCACGAATGTTCGGCGTTGCCCCGGCGCAACTGCACGAGACGTTCCAGCAACGCGCCAACAACCCCATCGCCCCGCGCTACGTGGAAAGCGGCCCGGTGCTGGACGAGATCTACGAAGGCGAAGCCGTGGACCTGGCGCTGTTGCCGATGCTCAAGCATTTCGCCAGTGATCGCGGTCCCTACATCACCAACGCGATCATCATTGCCGAGGACCCGGTCAGCGGCATCGCCAATATGAGCTACCACCGCTCGATGCGCCACGCCCGGCAGACCCTCGCCACCAGCCTGCACTCACGGGGCCATCTGTGGCGCATGCTGCAAACCGCCCGCGAGCGTGGCGAAGAATTGCGCGTGGCCATGGTGGTCGGCGCGCACCCTTTGTTCATGCTCGCGGCGGCCGCACGCTTGCCGTTCGGCAGCGATGAGCGCGCCGTGGCGGGCGGATTGTTCGGCGCGCCGCTGGAGCTGGTGAAGACCCCGCGCTACGGGATCGGCGTCCCGGCCAGCGCAGAATTTGTCCTCGAAGGTGCGATCGATCCCACGGCCTATGCCGAAGAAGGTCCGTTCGGTGAATTCAGCGGCTACTCCTCGGATCGCTCGACCAACAATGTACTGCGGGTCGATACCCTGATGCGGCGCAAGGACGCCTGGCTGGTGGACGTGGTCGGCGGTCGCTACGCCGAACACCTGACCCTGGCGCGACTGCCCCGGGAAGCGGAGATGAGCGAAAAGCTCAAGGCACGCTTCCCCGCCGTCACCGCCGTGCACTACCCGAATTCGGGCACCCATTTTCATTGCTACGTCGCGCTGGAGCAAAGCCGCGACGGCGAAGCGCGACAGATCATGCTGGCCCTGCTCGGCTGGGACCCGTACCTGAAGACCGTGATCGCGGTGGACAGCGACATCGATATCAGCGACGACAGTCAAGTGCTGTGGGCGCTGGCCACGCACTTCCAGCCGCACCAGGACATCTTCGTCATCGATGGCTTGCCTGGCAGCCCGCTGGACCCGTCATCGTCCGTCAACGGCACTACCTCGCGAATGGGCCTGGACGCTACCCGCGGCTCAGGCTTCGACGGGATCAAGGCGCAACTTGAACGGGATGCGGTCGACCGCGCCCGCCAACTGCTCGCTGGCCTGCAATCATGAACCGCCAGCGCATGGTGGTCGGCATCAGCGGTGCGTCGGGTTTTATCTACGGCGTACGCCTGCTGCAATTGCTCGCCGAACTGGACATTGAAAGCCACCTGGTCATCAGCCGCGCCGCGCTGCTGACCATGGCCCACGAAACCGATTACAAACTGGCCGACGTCACGGCGCTGGCCAGCCATTACCACCGCGCCGATGACGTAGCGGCCGGTATCGCCAGCGGTTCGTTCCGCTGCCTGGGCATGGTGGTCGCGCCCTGTTCCATGCGCACCCTGGCGGAAATCGCCACCGGCACCTCTTCAGGGCTGATCGGGCGGGCCGCCGACGTCACGCTCAAGGAACGCCGCACGCTGGTGCTGATGGCCCGGGAAACCCCGCTGACCCTCGCCCACCTGCGCAACATGACGGCTGTCACGGAGATGGGCGGAATCATCGCGCCGCCCGTTCCGGCCTTCTACGCCCGCCCGCAAGACCTGGCACAGATGGTCGACCACAGCCTCGGTCGCGTCCTCGACCTGTTCGGCCTCGATGCCGGCACGGCAACGCGCTGGCGAGAACCCACAACCCCCTGTGGGAGCGAGCCTGCTCGCGAAAGGGGTGAATCAGCCGCCAACTTCGCTGATTGACACGCCGCATTCGCGAGCAGGCTCGCTCCCACAGTTGATAGCACTCAGACCCTTCAGTTATTCAAGGAGCCTCACATGAACACCCCCTTCAACGCCCCAACCCCCAACACCAAAATCCCGGTGACCATCCTCACCGGCTTCCTCGGCGCCGGCAAAACCACCCTGCTCAACTACATCCTCAAGGAGAACCACGGCCGCAAGATCGCCGTGATCGAGAACGAGTTCGGTGAGGTCGGCATCGACGGCGACCTGGTGCTCAGTTCCGAAACCGAAGAAATCTACGAGATGGTCAACGGCTGCGTGTGCTGCACCGCCGAGGTTCGCGAAGACCTGGTGCGCATCGTCCGTGAACTGGTAGCGCGCCCGGTGCGCCTCGATCACATCCTGATCGAGACCAGCGGCCTGGCCGATCCCTACCCGGTGGCCCAGAGCTTTTTCATCAATGACCCGATCGCCGATGAGGTGGAACTCGACGCCATTGTCACGATGGTCGATGCCAGGCACATAGCCCAGCACCTGGAAGACCTGCAACTCGATGGTGTTGACAACCAGGCCGTGGACCAGATCGTCTGTGCCGACCGCATCGTGATCAACAAGGTCGATCTGGTCAGCGAGGATGAAGTGGCATCCCTGAGCGGCAAGATTCGGGGCCTCAATGCTACGGCGGACCTGATGACCTCCAGCTACGCCGAAATCGACCTGTCGAAAATCCTTGGCATCGGCGCCTTCGAGTCCACGCAGAAACTCATGGAAATCGGTGCCGAGCACGATGACCACGCCGATGACCATCACCACGATCATGACGATCTCGACCATGACCATGATCCGAGCGTGTCGTCGGTGGGCATCACCGTGGACGGGGCGGTCAACCTGGGCGACTTCCATCGCTGGATCACACAGTTGCGCAACGAGCAGGCCGACAACCTGTATCGCATGAAGGGCGTACTGGCGGTGGCTGATCAGGACCAACGCTACGTGCTGCAAGGGGTGCACAGCCTCGTCGAGTTCCGTGCCTCCACCGCATGGGGCGCCGAACCGCGCTCCAGCAAGATTGTGTTCATCGGCCGCGACCTGGACCGCGCGGCCCTGAACCAGGGCTTTGCCGCCTGCCTGGCAGGCTGAAAAAAGGCATCGGAGCCGGTGGATGGCGGTTCCGGGCACATGAATGACTGGTGCCCATTTTTCAGAACGACCCAAACCCTGTAGGAGCTGGCTTGCCAGCGATGACGGCTTAACAGTCACCCGATTTGTCGACTGACAATCCGCTATCGCTGGCAAGCCAGCTCCTACAAGGAATTAGGTGCCGTTGAACGGACATCAGAACGAATACCCCTCTGTACCGAATAACAACAGCTAGAGGTGATTCCCCATGTCGTCAGCCAATACCCCCGCAACACCCGCCATCCACCCCGTCGACCGGGTTCTGCCGGTGCGGCAAATGCTCACCCTCGGCCTGCAACACATGGCCGTCTCGTACATCGGCGCCATCGCCGTGCCGTTGATTGTCGCCAGCGCCCTGAAAATGTCCCAGGCCGACACGGTGGTGCTGATCAGCACCACGCTGTTCTGCTCGGGCATCGCCACCCTGCTGCAAACCGTCGGTTTCTGGAAATTCGGCGTGCGCCTGCCAATTCTCCAAGGCGTGGCGTTCAGCAGCGTCGGGCCGGTGATCGCCATCGGCACCAACCCGGATGTCGGGTTCGCCGGGGTCTGCGGAGCGGTGATCGGCGCGGGGATTTTCACCATGCTGATCGCACCGTTCGTGGGTCGACTACGGCGCTTTTTTCCACCGGTGGTCACCGGTTGCATCGTCACCGTAATCGGCCTTCAGCTGTTTCCGATCGCCTATGAGTGGGTTGGCGGCGGACGGCATGCCACCGACTTCGGGGCGCCGGCGTACCTGGCCGTCGCGGCGGTGGTGTTGCTCAGCATCCTGCTGGTCAACCGGTACGGCAGCCCGATGCTGCGCAACATGGCGGTGCTGGTGGGCATGCTGGTGGGCGCGGCGCTGGCTTACGGGCTGGGCATGGGCAGTTTTCACAGCGTGCAGGACTCGCCGTGGCTCACCGTTCCCTACCCGTTCTACTTCGGCCTGCCGACCTTCAGCCTGATCCCCATCGCCACCATGGTGGTGGTGATGATCGTGCAGATGGTCGAATCGATGGGGCTGTTCGTGGCCATCGGCGACATCGTCGATAAACCGGTGGAAGAAAAACAGGTGATCAACGGCCTGCGCGCTAACGGCCTGGCGAGCACCATCGCCGGGATGTTCGCGGCGTTCCCATTCATTGCCTTCATGGAAAACGTCGGGCTGGTGATCCTCACCGGTGTGCGCAGTCGCTGGGTGGTCGCCATCAGCGGCCTGCTGATGTGCTCGGTGGCGCTGGTGCCCAAGGCCGGGGCGATCATCGCCTCGATGCCGACTGCGGCGCTGGGCGGTGCCGGGATCGCCATGTTCGGCGTGGTCGCGGCAGCAGGGATCCAGACCCTGGCCAAGGTCGACTACGAGCGTAATCGCTACAACGTGCTGATCGTCGGCTTCACCCTCGCCGCCGCACTCGTGCCGGTGCTGGCCCCGGCCCTGTTCAAGCAATTGCCCGAGTGGTCGCAGCCTTTCCTGCACAGCAGCGTGGTGATCGCCTGCCTGGTGTCGGTGTTGCTCAACGCCACCCTCAACGGCGTCAGCGTGCCCGATGCCGCCGCCAGCAAATCCGCCACCCACAGCCTCTGACTGGAGCCGACCATGACTCAACTGCAAAACATCCTGATCAAGAACCCGCAGGCAGTAATGACCGGCCTGCGTGGCCCGCGCGCCCGGGCCGGCGCCGTGGACATCCGCGTCGTCAACGGGCGCATCGCCGAAATGGCCGCAGGCCTTCAAGTGCAACCCGGCGAACGGCTGATCGATGCGCGCCACGCGGTGGTGTATCCGGGCTGGATCAACACCCACCACCACCTGTTCCAGAACCTGCTCAAGGCCGTGCCCGAAGGATTGAACCAGGACCTGCAAGGCTGGCTGGCCAGTGTGCCTTACCCGCGTCTGAACCGCTTCACGCCGCAACTGGCGCGGATCGCCGCACAACTGGGCATGGCCGAACTGCTGCTGTCGGGCGTGACGACCTGCGCCGATCACCATTACCTCTACCATGCCAACGGCACCACCGAGACCGGTGACCTGCTGTTCGATGTGGCCGATCAGTTCGGCCTGCGTTTCGTTTTGTGCCGGGGCGGCGCGCTGGAGTCGGCCAGCGCCCACCCGGGGTTCTCGAAAACCGCGCTGCAACCGGAAACCCTCGACCAGATGGTCGGTGACATCGAACGACTGAAATCCCGCTATCACCAGGACACCCCGGACGCCATGCGCCGTGTAGTGGTCGCGCCGACCACCCCTACTTTTTCGTTGCCGCCGACACTGCTGCGTGAACTGGCCCATACCGCGCGCGGCCTGGGTTTGCGCCTGCACACGCACTTGTCTGAAACGCAGAACTACGTGAATTTCTGCCGTGAAAAATACAACTGCCTGCCGGTGGAATTCGTCGCCGAACACGAGTGGCTCGGCCCGGACGTGTGGTTCGCCCATGCGGTGCACATGCAGCCCGGTGAAATCCGCATGCTCGCGCAAACCGGCACCGGCATTTCCCATTGCCCGGTGAGCAATGCACGCCTCGGTAGCGGCGTCGCGCCGGTGCCGCAGATGTTCGAGGCCGGGGTGCCGATTTCCCTTGGGGTGGATGGTGTGGCCTCCAACGAATCCGGCAGCATGGTCGGCGAAGCGAACACCGCATGGTTGATTCACCGGGCGCAGCAAGGCGCCTCGGCCACCACCGTCGAAGATGTCATTCACTGGGGCACGTCCGGGGGCGCGCAGGTGCTGGGGCTGGGGGCGGTCGGCACCCTGGAAATCGGCCAGGCGGCGGACCTGGTGGTCTACGGTCTGGACCATCCGCGGTTCTTCGGTTTCCACGACAGCGCCGTCGCGCCGGTGGTGGCGGGTGAGCCGATCGCAGTGAAGTACAGCCTGGTCGGTGGTCGGGTGGTGGTCGATAACGGCGTGATTCCGGGGCTGGATGTGCAGCGGATGCGGGCCGAGGCGTGGGATGGGGTGCGGCAGTTGATGAACATCGACGACTGATCCACCACCCCGCATTCCTGTAGGAGCTGCCGCAGGCTGCGATCTTTTGATCTAGATCTTAAAGCAAAGTCAAAAGAT